>CAZPSO010000086.1:0-10103 GCA_964588895.1 uncultured Tessaracoccus sp. | reverse complement strand
CTGGAGCGGCACGCCCAGACGTGGTGGTCTCCGTCCGCCGGCGACGGCTGCCACGGCGAGCAGTTCCCTGGCTGACATGAACCGTTCGGAGATGATGTACCGCTCACCGACGCGGCCATGGTCGCCGGCAAGGACCATGGCCCGTGCGGCGTCCTCGATGCCGACGACCTCCCAGCCCGCCCCATCCACGTAGAACGGCATCTTCCCGCTGGCGACGTCGCGCAGCATCGCGCCGTGGGGGGTCGGCGCCCAGTCCTGGGGGCCGAAGGTGATGGCGACGTTGGCCACGACGGCGGGCAGGCCACACTCGCGGGCGTAGTGCAGGACCAGGTCCTCGGCCTCGACGCGGGAGGCAATGTAGCCGCCGCCCAGTCCTGGCCAGTTGAACTCGTCGTCCTCGGTGACCACACCATCGTTGTTGATCGCGAGCGTACCGATGGTGCTGAGGAAGACGAATCGGCGCACGTTCGCCTCCAGGGCGGTGTCCAGTACGCGACGGAGTCCCTCCACATTGGTCCGCCACAACGGAGCGGCGTCCCGCACCCATGCCCGTGCATCGACCACGCAGTAATAGACCGTGTCGCAACCGCGCATCGCCGTGCGCAGCGCCCGCTGGTTGTGGTTATCACCGAAGACATACTCGAGGTCCAGATCCCGCAGCGCTGCTGTGGAGCTCGTGGTGCGAATCATGGCGCGGACGTTGTCGCCACGTCGCACCAGCTGACGCGCCACATGGGAGCCGGTGAAGCCGCTGGCGCCAACCACCAATTTGGTGTCGTTCATCACCCGACGGTAGGTCATGCTTGACGGCCGCGCATCAGGGTTTTCCACTAGGTCTGCAGCACGTCCCGCAGGACACTAGGGCCCCACCTCGAGGGATCGGATGAAATCGGTCACCAGCGTGGTGACGGCATCGGGCTGGTCGACGCTGACGATGTGCTGAGTCCGACAAAGTGCGCCTTCTTCACGCCCAGTCCGTCGAGCGCCTGGGCGACGCTGCGAGCCACGTCGGCCAGGTCCGTCACTGGCGCGGTCTGTGTGCTGCCGCCGGCGTCCACCAAGGAGTCCAGCGCGAGGGCCCGACGGTCGCGGGAGAGCACCTCCAAGTTCGGGCCCCACATCGCCGACGTGCAGCTCATGCCGTGCAGGAGCACGATGGGCAGGCCGGTGCCGGTTCCCAGTTCGAGCGCCTGGATGGATCCGAAATCGGTGGAAACCTGTTTGATGTGATGTGGTGGCAGCGTTGCGAGCGCGGCGTCGTAGACCAACCGGTAGCGCTGCCTGGCGGATTGACTGCCGAAGGAACTGAGTCGAGCCATGTCTGCCCAGCGTAGCCGGGCGGCGCCTGATTGCAGGAGGATGGTGGCATGCTGGAGATCTACCGTGAAGGGCTGGCCCTGGCCTCGGCCGAGTTCCAGCGTGGCGGACAGCAACACGGACACCTGCCATCCGCCTGCTCGGGATGGACCATCATCGACGTGGTGCGTCACAACATCCACACCCAGTCCCGTGAGGTGCTGTCCGATCCGGTCCCGACGGATCCCTCAGACGGCGAACTCGCCGCCGTGGACGATGACGCGGTGCTGGCGACGTGGCGCGAACTGGCCGGCAGGCTGCCGGACAGGGCGCGAGACGTCGATCCGCAGCAGCTGTATTTCCCGGCCCTGGACATGGCGATGCACGCGTGGGACGTCCGGCAGGGCCTGGTGAAGGCCGGGCTGTCGAATGCGCTCGAGTTTTCCTCCACGCTGATGGACTGGATGGAGTCGTTCCGCGCGAAGGCCACGGAGCAGGCCATCCGTCAGCCTGGCATCTTCGGCGCGCCGCAGCCAGCGCCGGTCGGCGCGTCGCGATCGGCTGCGTTCATGGCCTGGGCTGGCCGAGAAATATGACGTAGCCTCCAACGGCGAAGCGGGGCTGCGGGAGGGGACGTCGCCGACCGATTGTCCGATAAGCCACATTATGTCATTTCGGTTCCTCATTGGGCTCCCCCGAATGGGCTCAGCGACGCTGGGCAGTGGCCAGGAACAGCCCGAACTGCTTGTCGTTCTTCTCCACCACACCGCAGTCCGTGAACGCTACGTCGACGAAGCCTGCCTGGGTGAGGTTGCCAACAAGTGACGTGCGGTCGAAGCCGTTGTGGCCGTCGAAGTCGTGGGTGTGCTCATGAAAGCTCCCGTCCTCTTCGTCCAGGTCGGCGATGGCGATGTGCCCGCCGGGATCCAACAACGTGTGGAAGCCCTCCAGCACCGGTTGCAGGTCCTGGATGTGGTGCAGCACCAGGTTGCTGACGATGAGATCGAAGCGCTGGGCAGGCGGCTCATCGCGGGTCAGGTCCAGATTCCAGACCTCCGCCGTTGCCGGCAACTGGGCCTCGGCGATCTTGCGCTCCATCACTGCACGCATGCCGCCCGAGGAGTCTGCGAGGACGACCTTGCCGACCCTCTCCCCCAGCGCCTGCGCAGTCAGCCCCGTCCCGGCTCCATATTCGAGGACCCGCTCGTCGCCCATGAGGGGGATGACTGATGCGACAGCGTCCGCCACGGCGCGGGCGCGCTCGACCTTTGCAGGGTCGTCGTCCCAGCTGGCTGCCTGGTCATCGAATCGGTTGTTCACAGGCTCACGCTACCGGAGGAGATTCTCGCGCTGCCTTCTTTTCATCACCGCGATCGAGGCGTACCGTTTTCCGGGTGACTGGTCCCCCGCCCGAGGAATCCCGGGCCATCCCTGGTGCGGACGGTGGTGCCGGTTTCAAGACCGATTTTTCAGCCACGCACGCCGCGTCGGAGGTCTCCACCCCGGAGGCCGTCAACCGCAGTCTTCGTACTCCTGAGCAGCGTCACCGCACGTTCTTGTCCATCCTGATCAACACGGCGGTGGCGTCGCTGTCCACCAGCTACCTGTGGTTCGGGCTCACGTTCTGGATCTACCTGGAGACCCGCAACGTCATCGCCACGGGTGTCATCGGCGGCGCCTTCATGCTCCTGATCGCGCTGACGTCGATCAGCTTCGGAACACTGGTGGACCAGTTCCGCAAACTCAATCTGATGCGCGCGGCCACCGCGTTCGCCCTGAGCATGTTCCTGCTGGCCGGAGCGGTCTTCGTCCTGGCACCAACCGGCGACGTGGCGCGTCTGGACCGGCCGTGGTTCTGGATCTATGCCCTGCTCATCCTGGCGGGTGCGGTGGTGGAGAACGTGCGCAACATCGCCCTGTCCACCACCGTGACCATCCTGATAGACCCGGACCGGCGTGCCAACGCGAACGGACTGGTGGGGATGGTCCAGGGCATGGCCTTCATCGTCACCTCCGTGGTGGCAGGGCTGTCCATCGGCCTGCTGGGCATGGGCTTGACCCACCTGGTCGCGCTGGCGCTGACCGCCGGCACGCTGGTGCACCTGCTGGGCCTCCGCCTGCCAGAGGAACTCAAACCCGCAGCCACCGACGCCAAGGGCAGTTTCGACCTGAAGGGTTCCTGGCGTGCCGTCACAGCCGTCTCGGGCCTGTTGGCGCTGATCTTCTTCACCACGTTCAACAACTTCATCGGCGGGGTCTACATGGCCCTGATGGATCCCTATGGTCTAGAGCTGTTCTCCGTCGAGGTCTGGGGACTTGTTTTCGCGCTCGGCGGCACCGGGTTCATCATCGGTGGCGCCCTGGTGGCGCGGTTCGGACTGGGCAGGAACCCCCTGAGGACCCTGTTGCTGGCGGTGATGGGAATGGGCGTGGTGGGCGCCATGTTCACCCTCAGGGAATGGGCCTGGCTGTACGTGCTGGGCATTTGGGTCTACATGGTGCTGGTGCCCGCCGTCGAGGCAGCAGAGCAGACCGTGATCCAGCGCGTGGTGCCGTTGTCGAAGCAGGGCAGGGTCTTCGGGTTCGCCGGCGCATGTGAGGCCTCCGCCGCTCCCCTCACCGCCTTCCTCATCGCCCCCATCGCCGAGCTAAAGATCATCCCGTGGGCCCGCTCCCCCGCAGGCTCGGCAGCGTTGGCGCCATGGCTCGGGACCGGATCCTCGCGCGGTATCGCCCTGATCTTCCTGGCGGCCGGCCTGATCATGGTGCTGGCCGCTGTGGCCGCGTTCCTCGGGCCGGTCTACCGCCGCATCTCCGAGGACTACGCCAAGGTGGCACTGGGCCAGTCGCCAGGGAGTCAGACCGGTGATCATCGGTGACCAAGAATCCCCACTTTGCCGGACCGTCGGCGCTGGCGCCTTCTGCTACCTATCGTTAGCCCATGAGTGAAGAACCACGTGAACAAGATCCCGGCACCGACGAAGAACTGCGCGAGAACGAAGAAGGCGTCGGCCTTGGCATGGACGACGAGCCCAACACCTTCGAGCCCGAGGAAGACCCAGAGGCCACCGACCCACCCGACTGAGCCACGACCCTCATCGCAGCGAGCAACCCCGCATCAACTCCCGTCGAGCGTGTGAAGGTCAGCGGGTCACAGGCGTACCGTGGATGCTCTAGACGGTCGCCCGGGCTCCCCCGCCCGTCTTGCAGTTTCGCTGCACCCGCAATATACTTGAAATTGCAACCATTCTTTCACCCGGATCGGAGCCACCCATGACCACCAAGATTGGCTACATCGTCGGCAGCTTGTCGAGCACGTCCATCAATCGCCGTCTGGCAAAAGCGCTGGAGCGCCTCGCCCCCAAGGGCATCGAACTGCACGAGATTCGTATCCAGGACCTCCCCTTCTACACGCCGGACGCCGACGCCGACTACCCGCAGGAGGCCCGCGAATTCAAGCAGGCCATCGAGGAGGCCGACGGTGTCTTGATCGTGACCCCGGAGTACAGCCGCTCCATCCCCGGCTACCTGAAAAATGCTCTGGACTGGGCATCTCGTCCGTACGGCCAAAACTCCTTCAACGACAAGCCCACAGCCGTGATCGGCACCTCCGGTGGACCGATCAGCGCGGCCATCGCACAGCAGCACCTGAAGTCGATCCTCTCGCACTTCAACGCGCCGCAGCTGGGCCAGCCGGAGGGCTTCATCCAGTCGGCCCCTGACCTGTTCACCGAGGACGGCGAGGTGACCAACGAAAGCACCGCGGAGTTCCTCGTGTCCTACCTGAATGCGTTCGCCGAGCTGATCGGGCGCGTCACCAGCTCACGCAAGGCCTGACTCCCGCCAACTTCTGGACCAGGCAGCACCGCAACCCCCAAGAGCCTTCGATCGGCTGGCGTGGTTGCGGTGCTGCCCTTGTTTCACATGCCGACCGCGGCCACCAACGTGTTCAAACCGTGACCTTCGGCGGCCTCGGCGCGCGCCTGTGCGGTGGCACCATTGACTGAATGGAGCAGGTAGCTAACGAGCGGTTCCGCTCGCTGGGCAACCGCGTCGCCTGGGGCCTCGTACCCTTCGTCGGCGTGTGCCAGGCACTGCAGCTGGCTTTCCCTGTGCCCGGGATGCCGTGGCTTTCCTTCGAGGTGGTCATCCTCGGGATCATCTCGGCGGGTACCAGTCCGTGGTGGTGGTCACGACGCCACGAGCTCACCGACACGGCCCGGCTCGCCGTAACTGCTTTCCTGGCCATGCTGGTCTACGCCTTCGTCTCGCTGCTGGTGAGGGGTGAGCCGCTCGTCACGAGTGCCGGTGGTGGCGTGGTGCCGAAGCGTTACGTGGCGGTACCGCTGTTGAGCGCACTGTTCGCGATGCTCTCCGGGGTCGGCTTCGTCCTGGCCGCCGAACGCCACCTTCGTTTGAGGATCCTCGCGTGGGGCGGGATGACTGCCCTGGTCGTCGCGTTCATCGGGTGGCCGTTTCAGTCGGCCTACCGGGACTACGTCAGGCTCGCCACCGGCCAGGGTGGGGCCGCGATCATTCACGTCATGTTCCTGCTCATCGTGTCCTTCGGCCTGGCCCAGTTCCTGCGCGGCACTCGCCAACGGCTGGCCCTGGGTTCGATGGTGGCGGGGCTGGGCGCCATCATCGCCACCCAGTCACGCGCCGCCGTGCTCAGCGTCGGTGCCTGGTTCGCGTTGCTCGCCGTCGGGTGGCTGGTGCGCAAACCGCAGGATGCGCGTCGCCTGTGGCCGCTGGGCGCTGCGTTGGCGGCCGCGGCGGCCGTGGTCATCCTGCTGCCGGGGCTGGACCGGATGCTCTCGTTCGAGGAGCCGAAACGGTTCGAGAACATGGCGACGGCCCTGACCATCTGGTCCTCGGACGTGCAGACCAGTCTGCTGGGCACCGGTCCGGGGCAGGTGTGGCCCTGGTGGGCCTATGAAAGCGGTCTCTACCCGATGCCCGGCAACGCGTACTGGTCTGTGGTCACCCACCCGGAGGGTGACCTGCTCCTCACGCCGCACTCAACACCGCTGGTGGTGCTGGTGGAACTCGGTCTGCCCGGCGCACTCCTGGGGATTGCGATGGTGGTGGCCCTGGCCTTGGGCTGGTGGCGATCCCGCATGACATTGCCACGTCTTGTGGTGGCGAGTGGCATCCTGGCCACCCTGGTGCCCTTCGTCGTGGACACCTACCTGCTGCGCAACTTCGGCGTCAGCATGTGGTGGTGGGCCTCCGTGGTCCTGGTCTCCACCTGGCATCGACGCTGAGGTGGGCCGCTACTCCGGAAGCAGCCAGGTGCGGGGCAGGTTCGCCGCCAGCCGGACGGGGGCGCCCTCGGGCAGGATCCGGTGCTCATCCGGGTCGGCCACCGTGGCGATCAGGCGCTGGCCACGCCACTCCACCTCGTAGTCGACGCGGTCGCCCATGAAGATCGTCGCCGTGATGCTACCCAGTGCGCCGGGCATCCCGGGCTGCTTGGCCTTCGGCGAGACCTCGCCCACAATCAGCGATTCGGGACGGACGAGCAGGTGGCGCCGACCGGAGCGTGCCTCGGCATGCGCCGGCACGTCCACCACCTCGCCAAACAGCTCCAGCCGGGCTTTGCCGTCCTGTGGTTGGTGAGCCTCCACCTCGATCAGGTTGGCCCGGCCGACGAAGTTGGCGACGAACCGGGTGGCGGGCCGGCGGTAGACCTCGGAGGGGTCGGCCACCTGCTCGATGCGCCCGGTGTTCATCACCACCACCCTGTCGGACAGGGCCATGGCCTCGGTCTGGTCGTGAGTGACGTAGACCGTGGTGCTGCCGAGTTCGCGCTGCAGCCGGCGGATGCGCAGCCGCATCTGCTCCCGCAGTGACGCGTCCAGGTTGGACAGCGGTTCGTCGAAGAGCATCACGCGCGGCCGGGTGACCATGGCCCTGGCCAGGGCCACGCGCTGCTGCTGGCCTCCGGAGAGCTGCCGGGGGGAGCGTTCGCCCAATCCCCCCAGGCCCATGTGGTCGAGGGCCTCGTCGACGGTGTGCTTGAGCTCCTTGCCCCGTGTCCCGCCAGCCCTCAGTCCGTACCCGACGTTCTCTGCAACGCTGAGGTGGGGAAACAGGGCGTAGGACTGGAACACCATGGAGATCGGTCGCTTGTTCGGCGGCATGGGCTGCAGGTCGCGCCCATCGAGGAGGATCTGGCCGTCGGTGACCTCCTCGAATCCGGCCAGCATCCGCAGGATGGTGGTCTTGCCGCATCCGGAGGGTCCCAGCAAGGTGACGAACTCCCCCGGTTCGATATCCAGTGAGACGCCGTCGACGGCGCGCACGTCGCTGCCCTTGTCGTAGATCTTGACCAGATCGCGCAGCTGCAGTCGTCCCGCCTCCTGCTCTATGCCTGCCATGGGCTGGGGGTCCTTTCCATTCGCCGGGTCAGCAGGTGGATGACGAGCATGGCCACCAGCACGATGAGGATCAGGATGGTGCAGAAGGCGAACGCGTTGCCGAACCGCCCCCGGTCCACCTCCGCATAGATCTGCGACGTGAGGATGCGGTTGGAGGGGGTGGTCAGGAAGATCACGGCCGAGACCGACGTCATGGCCCGCGCGAACGCATACGTCAGGCCGGCCAGGAATGCGGGGCGCACCAGCGGGAGGGTGATGCGGCGGAAGGTTCCTGACGTCGACTCCCCCAGCGAGATGGAGGCCTCCTCCAGGGAGGGGTCGATCTGCCGGAGCGCGGCGATCCCAGTGCGCTGCCCGGCCGGGGAGGACCCGGCGATGTAGACCATCACGATGGCGATGGCGCCTCCCAACACCGCTCCCCCACCGGCGACAGCGGGAAGCAGGGGGACGCCGGAGACGGTGACCGGCGAGTTGTACATGATGGCGTATCCGATGCCGATCACGGTGCCGGGGACGGCCAGGCCCAGCATCCCCAGGAAGTCCAGGGTGCCTGCCCCCTTCTTCATGCGGGTGACCACCAGCCAGGCAATCAGCATGCCCAGCACCCCCGCTACCGGGGTGGCGATCACGGCCAGCAAGGTGGTGTCGATGATGGCATCGTTGCCGACCCCGGTGAAGATGTAGCGGTAGTTCTGCAGCGTGAACGTATTGTTGACGCCCAGAATGCGCACGAATCCGCCCACCAGGATGGCGCCGTAGATCAGCACCACCACCAGCGCGACGACGTACCCCACCACCAGCGCGGGCACCTTCAGCCACCAGGTGGTGACCTGGGTATGACGGCCGGTGGGCTTGCCGGTGACGGACACCGTCGACGCCCTGTCCGCCCAGTAGCGCTGCAGCAGGAACATCACCAGGGCGGGCGTCAGCAGCACCACCGAGTAGGCGGCGCCACCGGCCAGGTTGTACTCGCCGATGATGGCCAGGTAGGCGCGGGAAGCCAGCACCTGGAAGTCGCCCCCCAACACCAGGGGGTTGGACAGGTCGGAGATGGTCTCCACGAACAGCAGCAGGAACCCACCCGCGAACCCGGGCACCAGCATGGGCAGCGTGACGGTGCGCATGATGCGCCACTTGCCGGCCCCCAGGGACGAGGCGGCCTCCTCGTGGGCCGGGTCCAGCGCCCTCAGCATGCCCAGCAGGTTCATGTAGGCCAGCGGCAGGTAGGACAGGGTGAGCACGAACACCAGGCCGCCCAGGCCGTAGATGTTGAGTCGGTGGCCGAAGATGCCGTAGCTGATCATGCCGGAGCGGCCGAACAGGGTGATGGTGGCGGCAGCGACGGCGAATGGTGGCGAGACGATGGGCAGCAGCGTCAGGATGTGCAGGATCCGCTTGCCGGCGAAGTCCATCCGAGCCTGGGCGAACGCGAGGATGAACGCGATGATGGTGCCCAGCCCGGCCACCAGGACGCCCAGCAGGATGGTGTTGGTGAACAGCGACCGGTTGACCCGCGAGGTGAAGAAGCTGGTCACCACCGCCCAGCCCTCCGCGGACAGGGCGTACTGGAACACTCCGACCAGGGGTAGACCGATGAGGAAGAAGACGGCGACCAGCACCAGCACCAGCAGACCGCGCGTCGATCGGCCCATCCCCTTGCCGGGGCGGGCACGGCCAACGCGCGGCTCTGGTGCGGCAACGGTCACGGGGCCGAGCGTCACGCCGCGCCCGCCGCGATACTCGTCGGTGTGGTGAGGGTGATGATCAGCTTTCCTCGGGTTCCTGTGCGATCTCCTCGTCGAAACGGGAGGTGAGATCACTGCGGTTCTGGCCGGCCTCGACGAAGTCGTAGTCCACCAGGGTGATGTCGCTGAGCTCCACCATGCGCTCGTCGACGGTGGCGTCCGGGTGGGTGAGCACCTGGAACGCGTTGTTCTCAGGCCCCAGGTTCTGGGCGGCGGGCGTCAGGGCCCAGTCGACGTAGGCCTGCGCGGCGTCCTTGTTCTGGGAGCCGGCCAGCAGCGCGACGCCACCGATCTCGTAGCCGGTGCCCTCCTCGGGGAAGCTCACCTCGAGGTTGTCGAAGCCCTCCTCCTGCAGGCTGACGCAGTCGTGGGAGAACACGATGGACACGGCCACCTCGCCGCGACCGGCGGACTGGGCCGGGGCCGAGCCCGAACGGGTGTACTGCAGCATGTTCTGGTTCAGCTCGCGCATGTAGGCCAGGGCTTCGTCCTGTCCGCCCAGGCGCTCCACCTGGGTCCAGAGCGCGGTGAAGGCGGTGCCGGAGGTGGAGGGGTGGGCCATCATGATTTCGCCCTGCAGCTCGGGGGCCAGGAGGTCCTGCCACGACTGGGGGACGTCGACGCCGAGCTCCTCGGTGCGGTCTGTGTTGGAGCAGAAGCCCAGGGCGCCCAGGTAGAC
>CAZPSO010000085.1:0-10204 GCA_964588895.1 uncultured Tessaracoccus sp. | reverse complement strand
CATCAGCGTGTCGGCGGTCTCACCCGACTGGGAAATGGTCACCACCAGCGTCATGGGGTCGACGATGGGGTCGCGGTAGCGGAACTCGGAGGCCAGCTCCACCTCGCAGGGGATGCGTGTCCAGTGCTCGATCGCGTACTTCGCCACCAGCCCTGCGTAGAAGGCGGTGCCGCAGGCCACGATCACGATCTTGTTGACGCGCCGCAGCTCCTCGGGACGGATGTGGAGCTCGTCCAGCTGGAGTTCGCCGTTGTCGTTGGTGCGCCCGAGCAGGGTGTCGGCCACCGCCCTGGGCTGCTCGAAGATCTCCTTGCGCATGAACCAGTCGAAGCCCTGCTTCTGGGCGGCTTCGAGGTCCCAGTCGATGGTGAACTCGCGCGTGTCGGCCGGTTGGCCGTCGAAGCCGGTCACCTTGACGCCGTCACGGGTCAGCTCGACGATCTGGTCCTGGCCCAACTCGATGGCCTCGCGGGTGTGCTCGATGAACGCGGCCACGTCCGAGGCCAAGAAGTACTCGCCGTCCCCGCGACCCACCACCAGCGGGGAGCTGCGCCGGGCGGCCACGATCCGGTCCGGATCCTGCGCGTCCACAGCCAGGAGCGTGAAGGCGCCTTCGAGCTGGTTGACGACGGCGCGCATCCCCTGGACGATGTCGGCCCCCGCATCGAGCTCCCGCAGGAGCAGGTGGGCCGCCACCTCCGAGTCGGTCTCCGAGACGTAGTCCACTGCGCCCAGCTCCGCGCGCAACTGCGCGTGGTTCTCGATGATCCCGTTGTGCACGACGGCCACGCGGCCGCCCACCACGTGCGGGTGGGAGTTGGCGTCGTTGGGGGCCCCGTGGGTGGCCCAGCGGGTGTGCCCGATGGCCGGCCCGTCGGTGGGTAGCGGCCGGGCGTCGATCTCGGCGGTGAGGTTGGCGATCTTGCCCGCCTTCTTGCGCCACTCGATACGCCCTTCGTGGGCGACGGCGACACCCGCCGAGTCATAGCCGCGGTATTCGAGCCGGCGGAGGCCGCCCATCACGCGTTCGAGTCCGTCATTGCTTCCGAGGTAACCTACGATTCCACACACGGCTCAAACCGTACATGATGGTTGCGCGTTTCTTGACATTTGAATCCGGATCGGCGTTCCCCCGAAGCTCCCGTGCCGCCGACGGGCCGGCGAACCGACTGTTAGGCTTTCGCGAAACCTTCAGGTGGAAGAAGTACTGTGCCAGATCCTTTCGTGGTGCTGCAGCGCAGCACCTGGGCCGCCATGGCCCACAACACGCAGATCGACCTCGACGAGTCCGCACTGCAGCGGCTGCGCGGGATCGGGGACCCCACCAGCGCGCTCGACATCGCCGAGGTCTACCGGCCCCTGACTCAGTTGCTGCACCTCCGCATGGCCAATACCGGGAAACTCTACGAGCAGTCCAACGCCTTCCTGGGGCTCGACGTCCAGCGCACCCCGTTTGTGATCGCCGTGGCCGGGTCGGTGGCCGTGGGGAAATCCACGGTCTCGCGCCTGCTGCAGGAATTGTTGCGACGATCCCCGGGTCGCCCCAAGGTGGACCTGGTGACCACCGACGGATTCCTGTTCCCCAACGCGGAGTTGGAGCGGCGCGGCCTGATGGAGCGCAAGGGCTTCCCGGAGTCCTACAACCGCCGGGCACTGCTGCGCTTCGTGATGGCCGTCAAGTCCGGTCAGGCCGAGGTCCGTGCCCCCGTCTACAGCCACCTGGTCTACGACATCGTCGAGGATGAGTTCATCTCCGTGGTGCGGCCGGACATCCTGATCATCGAGGGCCTGAACGTGCTGCAGCCGGCGCGCGCTGAATCCGACGGTCACACCGGCCTGGCAGTCAGCGACTTCTTCGACTTCTCCGTCTTCGTCGATGCCGAGGAACTGCACATCAAGGAGTGGTTCCTGCAGCGGTTCTCCCGCCTGCGCGAGACCGCCTTCCAGGACGAACGCAGCCACTTCCGCAGCTTCGCGGACATCACGGAGGCCGAAGCGCTCGAGCACGCGAGCCGGATCTGGGACACCATCAATGGCCCCAACCTGGAGCACAACATCGCCCCCACCCGGGAGCGGGCCGTGGCAATCCTGCGCAAGGGCAGGGACCACTCCGTCGAAACCATCGCTGTGCGTAAGATCTAGGTCAACCGCCCAAGGAGGTCTTTTCTTCGTGATCCGTCCTGGCCTGTGCTCCGTCACGTTCCGGGAGCTGGACGTCCCCGGAGTCATCCGCCACGCGGCCCGATCCGGCCTGGCGTGTATCGAGTGGGCCGGGGACGTGCACGTCCCCCCCGGGGACCAGGCAGCGGCCGAGGAGGCGAGGGCCCTCACCGAGGACGCGGGGCTCGAGGTGGCCTCCTACGGTTCCTACCTGCGTTTCGACGGGGAGCATGACCAGCACGTCCACACGGCCCGGGAAGTGGTTCTTGCCGCCCATATCCTCGGGGCCCCCCGCGTGCGGGTGTGGGCCGGCAGACGTGGCTCGGCGGAGGCCTCCGCCCAGGAGCGGGCGAACACCACCAGGCGCATCCGCGAATTCGCCGACCAGGCGGCCGAACACGACCTTTCGGTGGGCATCGAGTTCCATCGTGGCACGCTGACGGACACCACCTCCTCCACCGTGCAGTTGCTCGAAGAGGTCGACCGTGCATCCGTGACCACGTATTGGCAGCCCCCGGTTGGTGCCGACCTCGACAGGGCTCTGGAGAGCCTGCGACAGGTCCTGCCGCAGACCTCGACGATCCATGCCTTCTCGTGGTGGCCCTCCACCCAACGTCTCCCGCTGGCGGAACGCGCCGACCTGTGGAGCGAGGTGATCGGCATTCTCGCGCGCGAAGGCTCAGCTCGCGACGTGCTCCTGGAGTTCGTGCCCGACGACTCCCCGGAACTACTGCCCCGGGAGGCCGACACGCTCAATCAGCTGATCGCGGACGCCACGGATGACCTGGCCACGGACCACTAGAGATGGAGCACCCACCGATGAAGACCCTTGCCACCATGCCCCGGGGCCTGCCCGACCTGCTCTTCGACGAGTCGGCCCGGGCGTTCCTGCACGACCTGGGCGTGGACTTGGACGGCACCACCACCGACTTCGGCCAATTGCCCGATGACGTGGCGGCCCGGGTGGAGGTGCTGCTGACCGGGTGGGGATCCGCGGCCGTCACCGCCGACGTGCTGGACAGGATGCCCCGACTGCGTGCCGTCGTCCACACCGCGGGCAGCGTGCAGCACCTGCTCTCCGACACGGTGTGGCAGCGCGAGGACATCCTGGTGACCACGGCCACCCAGATCAACGCCATTCCGGTCGCCGAGTTCACGCTGGCGCACATCCTGCTCGCCGGGAAGAAGAGCCTGCGCCAGGAGGCCATGCACAGGCGCAGCCGCGGCGCTGAGTCCTGGGCGATCCAACTGGGCGGCAACTACCGCACCGTGGTGGGGTTGATCGGCGCCTCCCGCATCGGACGGCTGGTGGCCGAACACCTCATGCGCTTCGACCTGCGGGTCCTGATCAGCGATCCCTACGTGGGCGCGGAGGAGATCACCTCCCTCGGGGCCGAGAAGGTGGAACTGGACGAGTTGTTCCGGCGCAGCGACACCGTCAGCCTGCACGCGCCCGACGTGCCCTCGACGAAGGGCATGGTCACCGCCGAACTGCTGGCCCTGATGCCCGACGGCGCCACCTTCATCAACACCGCCCGCTCAGCGCTGGTGGACGAGGACGCACTCCGGAGCGAACTGGTCTCCGGACGCATCAGCGCCGTGCTCGACGTGCACGACGACCTGCCCGCGGACGACCCACTGTGGGACGTGGAGACAGTGACCATCACGCCGCACATCGCGGGATCCCAAGGCAACGAACTACAGCGCATGGGGACCAGCGCAGTCGAGGAGCTACGCCGTCTGCGCGACGGGGAGCCGCCGCTGTATCCCGTGGACCGCAGCCGCCTCCACATCACGGCCTGAGCGGCACGCCTGCTAGCGGCCGAGGCGTACCTTGACCTTGTCGGCCAGTTCCCGCGCGATTGAATGGGCCGTTTCCTCGGTGGGCGCCTCCACCATGACCCGCACCACGGGCTCGGTGCCGGAGGGACGCAGCAGCACCCGGCCGCCGTCGCCGAGTTGGTGGTTGGCGTCGGCGACCGCGCTGTTGATCTCCGGGTCGATGCCGGCGCGCAGCTTGTCGACGTCCGAGACGTTGATGATCACCTGCGGCAGTCGCGTCATCACCGAAGCCAGTTCCTTCAATGTCTTGCCCGTCTTGGCGACGCGCTTGGCCAGGTGCAGGCCGGTCAGGACCCCGTCGCCGGTGGTGGCGAACTCGCTCATGATCACGTGCCCGGACTGCTCGCCTCCCAGGGAGAAACCATTGGCGTTCATGGACTCCAGGACGTAGCGGTCGCCCACCTTGGTCTGGTCGACGCGAATGCCGTGTTCCTTCATGGCCAGGATCAGGCCAAGATTGCTCATCACGGTGGCCACGATGGTGTTGGATGCGAGCCGGTGGTCCTCCTGCAGCGCGAGGGCGAGGATGGCGAGGATGTGGTCACCGTCGATGAGGTTGCCCTCGTGGTCCACCGCCAGGCAGCGGTCGGCGTCGCCGTCGAAGGCCAGGCCAAGGTCGGCGTTGGAGTCGAGGACGGCCTTCTGCAGGCGCTGCGGGTGGGTGGAGCCGCAGCCGGCGTTGATGTTGAGCCCATCCGGCTCGGAGAAGATGGCGGTGACGGCGGCGCCGGCCCGTTCGAATGCCTGCACCGCGGTCTTGTAGCTGGCGCCGTTGGCGCAGTCCACCACCACGGTGACGCCGTCCAGGGGCCTGTCCTCCCGCAACGACGTCACGAGGTGGTCCACGTAGAGTCCGGCGGCGTTGGGCTCGCCGATGATGCGGCCGACCCGTTCACCGACGGGGCGGGTCCAATCCTCCCCCAGCCGTTCCTCGATGGCCTCTTCGAGGTCGTCGCTCAGCTTGACGCCCCCGCGGGAGAAGAACTTGATGCCGTTGTCGGGCATTTCGTTGTGGGAGGCGGAGATCATCACCCCCAGGTCGGTGCGGTACTCGTTGACCAGGTAGGCGACGGCAGGGGTGGGAACGACGTCCACCTGCAGCACGTCCACCCCCGCACTGGCCAGACCTGCGCACACGGCAGCGGAGATGAACTCCCCGGAGGCACGGGGATCGCGGCCCACGAGTGCGGTGGGCTGACGACGACCGAAGACCCCCGCCTCGGTCAGCACGTGGGCGGCGGCCACCGACAGGTCGAGGGCGAGCTCCGCGGTCAGATCCACATTCGCGACGCCGCGGACGCCGTCGGTTCCAAAGTAACGTGCCATGGCAACACTGTAGTGGGTGCGTGGTGCGGGGTCTGTTACTGTGGTTCCTGATGCTGCCACGGGGGAATCCCGGTGAAAATCCGGAACTGACCCGCAGCCGTGAAGGTCCCAGGACCCCAGTCGGAATGCCCGTTGCGTCGTCGACCGAGTTATCACCGTCGAGGTCAGCGGTGGGTCAGACTCCATCTCGATGCGAGTCCACACTCACGGGCTTCGCTTCATGGAAATGGAGTTTCCCGATGCGCGTCAGATTCGCGTTTGCTCTTCTCACAGCCCTTCTCTCACTCCTGGTGGCCCCGTTGGCCGCAGCGCAGGACAGCAACGCCGTCGGCGAATGCCTGGCCGACGGCCAGGTCTGGCTCGTCGTCGTCGACGACACCGAGTCCGTCATCGCCAACCAGTGCGTGGGCAATCCTGCCTCCGGCGACGAGGCACTGGAGGCGGCCGGGGTGGAGATCACCCGGGACTCCTCGGGCTTCGTTTGCGGGCTGGGCGGCACGCCCGAGCCGTGCCCGGAGACTTTCACCGGGCAGTACTGGAACTACAACAGCTCTGCGGCGGGCGAGCAGTGGGCCTACTACGAGATCGGCTCCGGGGACTCCCAGCCCGCCGGCGGCACCATCGAGGGTTGGTGTTACAACGCCGAGGGCACCGATTCCTGCTTCCCGCCGCTGCTGCACATCGTCCAGGACGGTGAAACCATCCTCCCCGCGGGTGTGGCCCAGGACGAGGTGGTCGATCTGGAGGTCACTGGGACCAACGGGGCTGACGACGCCGCCACCGGGGATCCGGCCACAGACGATGCACAGGGCGGTGTCCCCGCCGGAGTTTGGCTGCTCTGGGGGACCGCCGGGGTGGCCCTCGCGGGCGGCTTGGCCGCCGTGTTCATCAACCGCAACAGAAAGAACCGGGGTCTCGACAAGGGTCAGGCCACCAGCGGCGGACGTTGAGTGTCCCGTCTCCTGCCCCGGGTGGGTCTCCTCGAGGCACCCGCGCACGTCGACGCCCCCGCCCGCCACGTCCATCCAGGGGCATGGTGGGTGTGGGCGATCGGAACCGCAATCGCCGCCAGTCTCACCGCCAACCTCCCTGTACTGGTGCTGGTGGCGGGGGCGCTCGTGGTGGTGGTGTTCTGGCGTGGGCGGGACAGGCGGGCGCTGCGGTTCTACCTGGCCCTGGCTACGGTCATCGTCATCATCCGTCTGGGGTTCCAGGTCATCCTGGGCGGCAGCCGCACCGGCACCGTGCTGTTCAGGTTGCCGGAGGTCCGCCTGACTGACTGGGCCGCCGGCATCCGACTCGGAGGCCCGGTGACCGTGGAGGCCCTGGTGCTGAGCGGAACCGACGCAGTCCGGCTGTCTGTCCTCATCCTCGCAGTGGGGGCAGCCATGTCGCTCGCCGACCCCCGCACGGTGCTGCGTTCCGTGCCGGCCGCGCTGCACGACATCTCCGTGGCCATCGTGATCACGTTGACCGTGTTACCCCAGATCATCGCCTCCGCCATCCGCATCAACCGTGGCAGGCGCTTGCGGGGCAGTTCCACCCGGGGGCTCAGGCGCGTGGTCGGCACCCTGGTACCCGTGTTGGAGGACTCCGTCGAGTCGTCCATGGCGCTGGCCACATCCATGGAGGTGCGGGGCTACGGCCGGACCCGACAGCAGCGCAGGGTCGGGCTCGCCACCACCCTGGCCCTCCTGTCCTGCCTGGCCCTGCTGGGCATCGGCCTCTACGTCTTGTTGGGCGTGCCGCGGGGCACCTGGCCCGCCATCGCCCTGCTGGGGCTCGGCACCGCGGGCGGTGCCATCATGCTTGCCCGGTCATCGAAGCGGTTGTCAGTGACCCGCTACCGGCCCGCACCGTGGGGGCCGACCGAGAACCTGCTGTTGCTGCTGGCCGCAGCCATCGTCGCGACGGCCATCTGGGCTGACGGCCCGGTGCGGCTCGTGACGCTGCCCGCCCTGGTGTTGGCCGGCGGCGCGGTGGGCAGGCCCCGATGATCCGGGCCGAGGGTCTGTCCATCACGCAGCCGGAGGCGGATCACCCGGTGATCGCGGACGCAACGTTCACGGTTGCCGACGGCGACCTCTGTCTCGTCATCGGCGGCACCGGGAGCGGCAAGACCACCCTGCTCGGCACCTTCAACGGTCTCGTGCCCCACGTGACCGGCGCCACGATGGCCGGACGGGTCAGCGTGGATGGCCGCGACACCTCCACCCTGCGTCCCCGGGACCTGGCAGACGTGGTGGGCTACGTCGGCCAGAACCCTGCGGCGTCCTTCGTCACGGAGGTGGTGGAGGACGAGATCGCCTACGGGATGGAACAACTAGGCCTGGCGCCGTCGGTGATGCGCAAGCGGGTGGAGGAGACCCTGGACCTGATGGGGATCGCCGACCTCAGGCAACGCGTGGTCACCCAGCTCTCCGGGGGCCAGCAGCAGAGGGTGGCCATCGCCGCCGTGCTCGCCGCCCAGCCCCGCGTGCTGCTGCTGGACGAACCCACCTCCGCCCTCGATCCCAACGCCGCCCAGGACGTATTGGCCGCCATCACCACGCTGGTCCACGAGGTGGGCATGACGGTGGTGCTGGCCGAGCACCGCCTCGAACGGGTCATGCAGGTGGCCGACACCGCTTTGTGGCTGCCCGGCGACGGCAGCGTGCAGAGCGGACCCACACCCTGGGTGCTCGGCCGCGCCGACGTCACCCCACCACTGGTCTCCCTCGCCCGCCGCTTCGGCTGGAAGAGCGTGCCACTCAGCGTGCGCGAGGCACGCAGGAGGATCGCCGACCACGGCCCCCGGCTGGAACTGCCTGCGGCGCCACCGTTCACGGAGGCCGTCTCCTGGGACAACATCGAACCCGTTGCCTCCACCACGGGGCTGACGGTGCGCTACGGCGAACTGGTGGCCCTCTCGTCGGTGGACGTCACCCTGGATGCGGGAACCGCCGTGGCGGTGATGGGGCGCAATGGTTCAGGCAAGTCCTCACTGCTGTGGGCCCTGCAGGGAGCCGTCCCCAGTTCCGGACGCGTCGAAGTGGGCGGCCGGGACCCACGCAAGGAGAGCGACGAGGTGGCACGCACGCTGGTGAGCCTGGTTCCGCAATCACCGGCGGACCTGCTCTACCTCCCGACGGTGGCCGACGAGTGCGCCCAGGCCGACCGCGAGTCCGGCGTGGGCTCCGGCACCACCGCCGACCTGCTGCGCCAATTGGGGGCTACCCTCCCCCCGCAGCGCAATCCTCGCGACCTCTCGGAAGGTCAACGGTTGGCGTTGGTGCTCGCCATCCAGATGGCCGCCAGCCCCCGCATCATCTGCCTCGACGAACCCACCCGGGGCCTCGACTACGCCATGAAACGTCGCCTGGGGGCCATCGTCGACCACCTGATCAGCACGGGGGTGTGCGTGGTGATCGCCACCCACGACGTGGAGTTCGCGGCCGCGGCCACCCAGCGCACCATCGTGCTGGCCGAAGGTGAAGTGGTGGCCGACGGCGCCACCCGTCACGTGTGTGGCTCCTCCCCCACGTTCGCGCCCCAGTTGGCAAAGGTGTTCCATCCCGCCGACGTCATGACCATCGAGGACGTCCGTAGGGCAATGCAATGACCACCAGACGGATCGTGATGCTGCTCCTGAGCGCCGCCGTTGGCCTCCTGGCGTTCACGTGGCCGCTGTTCATCGCCCCATCGGCTTCCGCCTCCCAGACCTCACAGGCACCGTGGTTGTTCGCGTTGGTGCTGCCGCTGGTGCTGGCTCTGGTCATCACGGAGCTGAGTGGGGACGGAATTTCGCCGCGGGCGCTGGCGATGCTGGGCGTGCTGTCGGCGCTCGGCACGCTGGCCCGACCGCTCAGCGCCGGCGTGGCGGGGGTGGAACTAGCGTTCATCCTGATCGTCATCGGGGGCCGGGCATTCGGGCCTGCCTTCGGGTTCCTGCTGGGCACCACCACCATGTTCTCCTCCGCGCTGGTGACCGGCGGCGTCGGCCCGTGGCTGCCCTACCAAATGCTGGCAGCGGGCTTCGTGGGCTTGGGCGCGGGGCTGCTCCCCCGGGCCGGCAGGAGGTTGGAAGTGGTGCTCCTGTGTGCGTGGGGAGCCGTCAGCGCCTTCGTGTTCGGCTGGCTGATGGATCTCGCCTTCTGGCCCTTCACGTTGGGCACCGGCACCGACGCGTCCTACGTTCCGGGCGCCCCGGTCCTGGAGAACCTGCACCGTTTCGTGGTGTTCAACGCCGTCACCTCACTGGGATGGAACGTCGGGCGGGTGGTGACCAACGTCGCGGGCATCGCCCTGTTGGCCGTTCCCATGCTGCGGGTGCTCAGGCGGACCACCCGCAAGGCGCGCTTCGTGGGCGCGGACCGCGAACTCAGCCTGGGATGATGCGAAAAAACGCCGCCCCGGGGGGCGGCGTTTCTCGCGTGGAATGGGATCAGCGCTTGGAGTACTGGGGCGCCTTGCGGGCCTTCTTCAGGCCGGCCTTCTTGCGTTCCTTGATGCGGGCATCGCGGGTGAGCATGCCGGCCTTCTTGAGCGCGGGGCGGCTGGCCTCGACATCAACCGCATTGAGCGCACGGGCAACACCCAGGCGCAGCGCGCCGGCCTGGCCGGTGATGCCGCCACCCTCGATCCGGGCGATGACGTCATAGGCGTCAGCCACGCCAGCGGTCACGAACGGATCGCTGACATGCTGCTGGTGCACCTTGTTCGGGAAGTACTCATCCAGGGTGCGGCCGTTGATGGTCCATTTGCCGGACCCGGGCATGAGGCGCACGCGCGCAATGGCCTGCTTGCGTCGGCCGGTGGCTCCACTGGGGGCGACGATGGCCTGGCGGACGTCGCTGCCGCCAGCGGCGACGGCGGGGTTTGCGTCGGAGCGGTACGC
>CAZPSO010000084.1:0-10237 GCA_964588895.1 uncultured Tessaracoccus sp. | reverse complement strand
ACTTCGACCTGATCGATGTGCGCGAGCCGGGCGAGTACGACCTGGTCAACATCGAAGGCGCCCGCCTGGTTCCGCTGCGGGAGTTCGTCACCGGCCGGGTTGAGCTCAACCCGGCCCGCGACGTCATCCTCCACTGCCGCACGGACGTGCGCTCCCGCCAGGCACGCGACCTGCTGGTGGCCGCCGGGCACCCGTCGGTGCGCTACGTGGCCGGCGGGGTGCTCGCCTGGGTGGCCGACGTCGAACCCGACAAGCCCACGTACTGAGCCGACGCCGTCATGGGGTAGCGGTCCCCCAGCCTCCCGGCGAAGGCTATTCGGCCCTACCGAAACCGCGAGCGAGGTTCAGTGCCTCCACCTTTTCCATCACCTTCTCCGCCGCCCGCGGGGAGACCAGGCTGAAGGTGCTGTGCAGCGCCTGGTTGGGTATCCAGCGGGTGCGTCGGCGGAAGTCGTTTCCCACCTCGGGGCTCACCGAGTCGAATCCCTCCAGGACGGCGGCATGCGCTTCGGGGTCATCGATGATCTCCGCCAGTGCGGTGTCGCGGGTGACGTGTGCGGCGCGCCGCCGGTCGATTGAAGCCTCGAAGGTCCACTCGTGGCGTCCGGACCCCACCTCAAGCGCCGCCAGGCCGGGCAGGTCCACCACAGCGGAGGAGTTCGGCGGGACCACTGCAGAGACGCGCACGGTGTCACCGTCGCGCTTCCAACCCACCTCAATCATTCCGTAAGGGCCGTCGTGGCGCGCCTTGGCCCATTCCAGCCCGGCGATGGGGCGGGGGGCAATCCGGATCTTCTTGTAGCCCGGCTCCTCCGCAGCCAGGCCAGCCACGACGCGGTGCATCCAGTCGGCCACCGCACCCAGGGCGTAGTGGTTGAACGAGGTCATCTCGCCGGGGTTGATGGAGCCGTCGGGGAGCATGGAATCCCACCGTTCCCAGATGGTGGTGGCGCCCATGGTCACCGAGTACAGCCAGGAGGGGCAGTCAGTCTGCAGGAGCATCCGGCCGGCGGCCTCCAGCTGCCCGGTGCTGGTCAGCGCATCGTTGACCAGCGGGGTACCCACGAAACCGGTGCTGATCCGGTAGCCGTCACGGCGAGCCAGCCAGGCCAGCCGTTCGCCGAGCCTGTCGGCCAGTTCGCCCCGGGCGATGCCGTAGGTGATGGCCAGCGCATAGGCCGTCTGGGCGTCGGAGACGATGCGGCCACCCTGGGTGACGTACTCCGCCAGCCATGCCTGCCGGATGAGTTCCGACTCCTGTGCGTAGCGGGCGGCGTCCTCGGAGTGGCCCAAGAGCTCGGCGGTATGGGCAAGCAGGTTGGTGGAGTGGTAGAGGTAGGCACTGGCCACCACGTCGGGATCGGTCTTGGCGCGGGCAGGCTCGTCCGCGGGCGCGTCGGGGTCCACCCAGTCACCGAACTGGAATCCCCCTTCCCAGAGGTGGCGTTCACCGGCCAGGTCGAGCAGCAACTCCACCCAGGCCTTCATGGAGGCGTACTGGCGCGACAGGACCTCGACGTCCCCGAACCGCTGATGGAGGGTCCATGGCACGACGGTGGCCGCGTCACCCCAGGCCGCCGCCGGTGTCCTGCCGGAGTGCAGGACGTCGGGCACCACGAAAGCGACACCGCCACCGGCGGCCTCCTGTTCGAGCGCCAGATCCACCAGCCAGGACGACAGGAAGGCGTTGCAGTCGTGGAGGAAGGATGCGGTGGGCACGAACATCTGAATGTCACCCGTCCATCCCATCCGCTCGTCGCGCTGGGGGCAGTCGGTGGGCAGATAGAAGAAGTTGCCCTTCATGCCCCACACGACGTTCTCGTGCAGGCGGTTCAGCATCTCGTGCGACGACTCGAACCATCCGGTGCGGCGCATGTCCGAGAACAGCACCTCGGCCACGATGTCGGAGGGATCCAGCTCACCGGGCCAGCCGGTGACTTCCGCGTAACGGAAGCCGTGGAACGTGAACCGCGGCGTCCAGATCTCCTCGCCGTGGCCGGCCAGGGTGTAGCTGTCCGCAGCACGCGCCGCGCGGAGCGGCCGGGTGCCGAGCTCACCGTCCTCGAGGACTTCCGCGTGGCGGAGCGCGACGGTGGATCCCGCTTCCCCGCGTACCCGGATCCTCAGCCGGCCCACCAGGTTCTGCCCGAAGTCGAGCAGGGTCTTGCCCGACGGAGAGGTCAGGACCTGCGCCACCGGCACCTCCTGCACCCTGCGTGCGGGCGGCGACGTGCGGGCTCCGGGAACGACGCCTGGCTCCTTGCTCTGGGCTGCCTCCCAACCGGAGTCGTCGAAACCGGGCAGTGTCCACCCCTCCTGCGCCCGGGAAGCGTCATAGTCCTCCCCGAGGTAGATGCCGGCCGCCAGCCACGGGCCGTCGCCGGTGATACGCCACGTTTGGTCCGTGCTGATCCACTCGGAGGTCCCGTCGGCGTACTCCAACAGGAGTTGGCCGGCGAAGGAGGGCTGCTCACCGTAAAAGGGGTCCGCCTGGCCCTGGAAGCCGTAGCGCTCGGTGAACCAACCACCTGAGAGGGCCACGGCCAGGACGTTGCTGCCCTGGCTGAGGTGGGCGGTCACGTCGCTGGTCTCGTGCACCAAGCGGAACTGGTAGGGCGTCCAGCCGGGCTTGAGAACCTCGTCGTCCACCTCGGTGCCGTTTGCCCAGGCCTGGTAGACGCCGTGGGCCGTCGCGTAGAGGGTTGCCCGCTCCAGCCCCTCGCCCACGGTGAATTCGCGCCGCAACTGGACCGTCTGCGCCGGCGTGGTTGGAGCTGCTAGCCCGATGAACTCGGCATGCCATTCCCTGTCGCCCAGGAAGGTGGCAGTGAATGCCGTCGGCGAACTCCACTGGGACCACTGCTCCCCGTCGCGCACCCTGACCCTGACCTCACCGCGCTGTCGTGGTGTGAGGTCCTCGAAGGGCCATTCCACCAGGACGGAGTCCCCCGACTCCACCGGGGAGACCTTGCGGGAACCGTCGGAGAGCTCAAGGGCGATCTCTGCCCCGGTTTGGAACCAGTCGGCCTGCTCGGTGCGCACCACCCAGGAGACCTTGGGGCGAGCGATGGAAACCACCCCTTCGTCCTGGCCGTGCTCCAACTGGGGGGACTCAATGACGATCGACATGTCTTTCGATGGACCTTTCGTGGGTGTGGCTATCAGCCCTTGACTGCACCGGCGGTCATGCCGGAGACGATCTGGCGCTGGAACAAGATGTACATGATCAGCATGGGAATGGTGATCACCAGGATGTTGGTGAACAGCAGGTTGTAGTTGGTGGTGAACTGGCTTCGGAAGTTGAACAGGGTCAGCTGGACGGTGGCATTGGCGTCACCGGGCAGGAAGTACAGCGGATTCTGGAAGTCGTTGAAGACGGTCACCGACTGCACCACGACGATGGTGACGATCACCGACCGCAATAGCGGGAAGATCACCTGGAAGAACAGCCGGATCGGACTGGCGCCGTCGATGATGGCCGCCTCGTCGATCTCACGCGGGATGGAGGCGACGAAGGCGCGCATGATCAGGACGGTGAAGGACAGGCCGAAGGCCACCTCGATGAGGATCAGGCCGGGCAGGGTCTTGAAGAGCCCGAGCGACTGCAGCACCCAGATGGTCGGGACGACGGCGGGCGGGACGATGAGTCCCGCCAGCACCAGCCCGTTGACCAGGCCCTTGAGGCGGCTGCGCCTGCGCGCCAGCACGTAGGCAATCATCGAGCCGAGCACCACCATCAGAAAGACGCTGGCCACCGTGAGGATGGTGGAGTTGATGAAGGCGGTGATCAGCATGTAGTTGCGGGTCTGGAAAACGGTGACGATGTTGTCGATGAAGTGGATCTCCTCCGGCCAGGAGAAATCCAGCCCGGCCGCCTCGCGGGGCCCCTTCAGCGACATGGTGAACACGAAGACAAACGGGACCAGGAACACCACAGCGGTGACCAGGATTCCGACGATCCCCACGATCCAGCGGGTTGACTTGCGCGCGGGCCTCACAGTTCGGCCTCCTTGGAGTTGAGCCACTTGTTCAACGGGTAGACGATGGCCGTCACGACGATGAACAAAATGACGTTGCCTGCGGTGGAGAGTCCGTAGAAGCCAGCCTGGTACTGCTTGTAGATCACCGACGCGATCACGTCGGAGGCGAAGCCGGGTCCGCCGCCGGTGGTGGTCCAGATCAGGTCGAAGGAGCGGAGGCCACCGATGAGGGAGAGCAGGATCACCGTGGAAGTGGCCGGGAAGGACAGGGGAAGGATCACGTAACGGAAGATCTGCCATGAACTGGCGCCGTCGACGCGGGCAGCCTCGAAGTACTCGTTGGGGATGGCGGCGATGCCCGCGATGTAGATCAGGGTGGCGATGCCCAGGCCCTTCCAGACGTCGATGCCAGCGACGCTGAGGAGGGCGATATCCGGGTTGGTGAGCCACCGGGGCCCCTGCATCCCCGTCAGCGCGGTCCACGCCTGGTTGATGACGCCGTTGAACGGATCGAGCAGGACCTGAAAGGTCAGGCCGACGCCCACCGAGCTGATCAGGACGGGGAAGAACGTCACGGAGCGCAGATAGCCTCGAGCGATGACCGGCATGGACAGCACGACGGCCAGCCCCATGCCCAGGACCACCTTGGAACTGGAGGTGACGAATCCGTAGACGAGCGTGTTCCACAGCGAGCCGATCAGACCCGGCTCGTTGAAGAACATGCGGAAGTTGTCCAGGCCGATGAACTCGGAGTCGAACAGGGTCCACCGGGTGAAGGCGAAGTAGAACGACGCCACCGTGGGAACGATGAAGAAGATGAGGTACACCAGTCCGCCCGGGACATAGAACCACAGCGGGTAGGACCGCATCACATGGTCCTTGGGCTTGCGCGCTCGCCGGTTCGTCCTGCCTCTGGGTGCCGTGTCAGCTGTCATGGGAGATCCTCTGCGCAGGTGGGGACGGGCGGACGGGACGAAAGGAGGAAACGTCCCGTCCGCCGGGATTGGAGGCTTACCAGCCTTCGAGGCCCAACTGCTGGGCCTGCTTCCTCACGTCCTCGTCGTAGCGGGCAGCGCCATCCGCAGCGGTGGCAATGCCGGAGCCCACCTCGACGCAGATCTGCTCGAGGTTGGGGCCCTTGATGGGCGAAAGGAACTCCAGGGCCGGGCTGGCTTGACCGTCGTTGATGTACTGCTCCAAGTCGGTCACCGCGGCGGGCAGACCGTCCGGGAGTTCGCAGGCGGTGATCATGAACGGCCCGTTGGGTGTGGTGGACTCGCTCACGGCTTCGCAGGCCTGCGGGGATGCGAGGAACTCCAGGAACGCCATCGCGGCATCCAGGTTGTCGCCCGTCGTGGTCGTCGGAATGTACGCCGCAGCAGGGGTCCAGACTGTCAGACCATAGTTCTCCTCGTTCTCGCCGGGAAGCGCCATGAAGCCGATGTTCTCGGCGGCATCGTCCGACAACTCCGTGTAGGAGGACACCACTGCGGTCAGCATCGGGTAGTGGGCTGCGGTGCCGTCCACCAGCTTCTGCAAGCCTTGGGAGTTGGTGGCGGAACCGTAGTCCTCGTTGAGGTATCCCGCTTCGAAGACCTCTTGGAGACGCTCGAAGCCCCGGATGCCGGGTTCGTCAGCAAACTTGGCCTCGTTGTTCGTGTACTTCTCTGCCCAGTCGGGGTCCTCGGCGCTGATGTTGTGGAAGTCGGCCAGGACGAACAGCTGCGCGGTCCACGTGTCGGCGTAGGTCTGGACCACCGGGTCGATGCCAGCTTCCTTGATGACGGCGTTGTTGGCCATGAACTGCTCCCAGGTGCGAGGGATTTCAAGTCCAAGGTCTGCGTAGACGCTCTTGTTGTAGAGGACCCCGCCACCCATGGCCTGCTCGAAGGGAACGCCGTAGTACTCGCCGTCGGCCTCCGTGGCAGTCTTGAACGATTCATCGATGCCGTCCATGAATCCTTGGTCAGTGAGTGGAACCAGGTTGGCAGCAGGATCCAATGCGGCGAACAGCGACCCTGAGTTGTACATGAGTATGTCGTTCATCTCGCCAGTGGCCAGACGAGTCTTGACGAGGTTGTCACCGTCGGCGCCACCTGGGCGGCCCTCGATCTCGATGATGTATTGGTCCTGGGATGCGTGGAAGGCATCGACGACGGCATTGCCGATGTTCATCGACTGATCTGCGTTGTCATTGAGCAGGGAGATGGTGATGGGACCATCGCCGCCCTCTGATGAGCCGCCGGAGCAGCCTGTCATGGCGAACGCGGCCGTCAGGCCCATCGCTACGGCCCAGCGGGCCTTCTTCTGGAGAGACACTTCGTTGTTGCCTTTCTTTTCTGGCGGCGCCCTGGTGACGCCGGTGTTACCTGCCTGATGCGCTGGCGTGGGGGACCGAGGAGCCGCGCACCATGAGCTCCGGGGTCACAACTTCGTGGACAGGTTCGCTACGACCCGCGATCCGTTGGAGCAGCAGGGTGGCCGCCAGGCGTCCGATCGCTTCCGAGGACTGCCTCACTGTGGTCAGGGAGATCAGGGGATGGGAGGCGATAGTGCTGTCGTCGTATCCCACGACCGACATGTCCGCAGCACTCAGGCCCCGCTCAGCCACGGCACTCAGGACGCCCATGGCCAACTCGTCGTGACCCGCGAAGATTGCAGTAGGGGGGTCGGTCTCGTCGAACAACTCACTCACCCGGGCGTGGGCCGCGTCCTCCGTGGGCGCCACGAGCTGGATGCGCGGCGTGAGCCCGTGCCGCTCCATGAACTCCGTGTACGTCTGCGAGCGCACGGCATGCGAGGAGCGGGTCATGGTTGGGTGCACGGAGGAATTGATGGTCAGGTGGGTGATGCTCCGATGCCCCAACTCATGCAAGTGCGACAGCGCTAGTTGGGCGCCCAGGACATCGTCGTCGACGATGGTGTCGTAGTGTTCTGATTCCTCGTGACGACCAATCAGCACCAACGGACCATGACGCCCCTGCTCCTCCAGCCAGTCGGTCGGCGCGTTCGCCCCGATGGCGAGGATGCCAGCAACCTGGCGGTCCGCCAACATCTGGATGGCGTGGGCACTGTCCTCCTGCGGCCCGGCAGGGGCGATGATCACCCGATAGGGCGTACCTGCGAGGGCGGCCGTCAGCTCGTTCATGACGCTGTCGAAGAAGAGGTTGGCCGTGTTGGGGATCTCGACGCCGATCGTGTAGCTGGAACCCCGCATGGAGCGGGCCACCACGCTGGGGCGGTAGCCCAATTCGTCGATGGCCTGGGTGACACGGCTCCTCATTGATTCGCTGACGCCGTAGGCATCCCGAATCACCTTGGAGACTGCGGCTCGCGATACGCCGGCGTGACGTGCCACGTCGGCGATGGTCACCCGCTCCCGCTTCATCACATCTCCTCATCGAGCATGTAGATCGGTCTACGAAACAAGCGTAGATCGATCTACATGTTGCGTCAAGAGGTTGGGAGGCGACGGTTCATGCAGGTCATGCGCAGGCCCTCGCGCTGGCGGCGCGCTGCGGCGGGCACACGGCTCCCACACCGGGGAGGACCACAGCCGTCCTCCTGCGGCAAAGACCTAACCGGGCCTCAGGTGTGGAGGTAGTCGATGAGCTGGTCGCGCTCGTCGGTCAGCTGGTCGATCCGGTGCTTGACGACGTCGCCGATCGAGACGATCGCGTGGAGTTCGCCCTTGACCAAGATCGGGATGTGGCGGATGCGCTTGTCCGTCATGGTCCGGGCGATATCTGCGATCTTGTCCTCGGGCCGACACGTGTGGACCTCTGGGGTCATGAGGTCTGCCACCGTGGCATTCATCAGGTCGGCCCCCCTCGTCGCGAGACTGCTCACCACATCGCGTTCACTGACAATCCCGTCGACGTGATGCCCGTCGTTGGACACGACCACGGCTCCGATCCTGTTCTCCGCCATGAGGGAGACGAGCTCGGTCACGGTCGCGTCGGAAGAGATAGTCACCACGGAGGTGCCCTTGTTGCGGATGATGGCTTCGAGCTTCATGCACGCACGCTACTCCGGGGCGGGGCCGAAATCAGGAGGTTGCAGGAACCGACGGCTCCACGACTACGATTCCACGGTGCTTCCGGGATTCAGCCCGTCGGGGCCCCTGGCGCCACCGTGGGCTTGCGTGCCACCACCGTGAACGTGCACGGGGCGAGATGGCGTTGCTCGGCGGGCCAGGCGTAACGAAATGGCGCCACCTCCACCATCCGCTCGGAAAACCTCCATGGCAGGGTCGCCCCTTCATCGAAACGCTCCAGCACCAGACCAGCCCCGAGTAGCGCGGTGATCACCTCGGAGACCGGATGCGGCCACTCGAAGTTCTCCGTGTGTTGCAGCTTTCCGTCACCGGCGTAGGTGGCGTCGTCATCCCACCGCTGCGCGCGACCGTCGCCGAAATAGGCGTGGGTGATCCGGAGGTCCGGGGCATCCTCGTCGAGCGAGTACAACACTTGATGTCCGTCGCGGATGAAGAAGACACCGCCGGGACGCAACAGGGCGCTCACCTGCCGCGCCCACACGTCGAGGTCCTTCAGCCAGGTGATGGCCCCGATGCTGGTGTAGACCACGTCGAAGTGGCCGTCGACGGCGGACCGGGCAGCCAGCACATCACTTTCGACCCACGTGATGTTCGCGCCCACGTCGCTTGCCAGGCGACGCGCGATGGCCAGCGCCGTCGGTGAGAAGTCGAGGCCCGTGACGGTGGCTCCCAGCCGGGCGAGCGAGACGGTGTCGGTGCCGATGTGGCACTGGAGGTGGATCAGGTCCAGACCCCGCAGCCCTGCCGGCCCCAGGTGCCGCTCGAGGACAGGGACGTCGTCGCTGATCACCGTCGAGAGGTGCTGTGGGTGGGCAAACGCGTCCAGACCGTAGGCTGATTGATGCAGCTCAGCGCGGTTGTCCCAGTTGCGGAGGTTGGCCGCGCGGGCCTCCTCCCAGCCGATTTCGACACGTTCACCCTGTGCGTCACCCATGGACCCAGCGTATGGGCCAGCAACGTTACGTTGGCTACGGATGACAACTTGCCTGCAATCCGCGACGATGCCGGATAGCGTGACCATGAGACGAGCGGCCGACCGCTGGGTCGACTTGAAAGTGAGCAGAGATGCCTGAGCTGAAAACAGCGACCTCCTCCACACGCAGCACGAAGCTCTCGAACGGGAAGGTCGTCTCCTACGCACTGGGCGACGTGGCCAACAACCTGTCGTTCATGATGACCTCGATGTTCCTGATGGTGTTCATGACCGACATCGCGGGCCTGTCCGCCGGTATCGCCGGCACCATCTACGGCGTGACCAAGATCTGGGCGGGCGTGACAGATCTGGTGGCCGGGCAGACAGTTGACCGGTTCGACACCAGATGGGGCCGGTTGCGCCCCTGGATCCTGTTCGGCAGCACACCGCTGGCCATCACGTTCGTGCTGCTGTTCAGCGTGCCGGCTGGTCTCGGCTATGGCGCCACCGTGGCGTGGATCTTCTTGCTGGATGCCGCGTTCCAGCTGGCCTACTCGTTCGTCAACATCCCCTACGGTTCACTGTCGGCCGCCATGACCCAGGACTCCGTGGACCGCTCCCGGCTGTCCGGCGCCCGCTCCGTGGCCTCGGCCATCACGGGCGTGGCGCTCTCGGCCGTGATTGCGCCACAGTTCCAGGACACCACCGGTGACAACGTCCGGCTCCAGTTCACCCTCACCACCGCCGCGCTCGGTGTCGTGGCCGTGGTGCTCTATCTGATCTGCTTCAAGAACACCCGCGAGGTGGTTCCCCGATCCCCCGGCAAGGTCTCGCTCAAGCGGACCATAGCGATGGTGCGGCAGAACCGGCCGTTGCTCATCCTGTGCCTCGGTGCCTTCTTCCTGCTGGCAGCCATGTTCACCATGAACGCCGTCGGAATGTATTACGCCCGCTACGTGCTGGGCAATGCGGCCTGGTACACCTTCCTGATGTTGGCCCAGACCATCGGGACCATCCTGGTGGCGTCCCTCGTGCCCGCCATCACCGTGCGGCTCGGCAAGCGGATGGGCTACGTCCTGTGTGCAGGCATCGCGATCGTGGGCTTCGTCCTGATCTACTTCGTCCCGGCGGGGTCCCTGGCCGCCGCGGTTGTGGCCTGGCTGTTGTTCGGTGCCGGCTCCGGCGGCACAAACGCCCTGATGTTCTCCATGCAGGCGGACACCGTCGACTACGGCGAGTGGAAATCTGGCATCCGCTCCGAGGGTGGCTCGTACTCGATCCTCTCGT
>CAZPSO010000083.1:0-10277 GCA_964588895.1 uncultured Tessaracoccus sp. | reverse complement strand
ACACTGTCGGGGTCACCGGGCCGATTTCTGCAATCATTCTTCAATACTTAATTTCGAATATTAAACACCAACAGTTATTACGGCGATCTTTTTATCGATTCACTCGGACTGCCCTGATAGGGTCCTGCCGGCGCACGATGCCGGTCCGCCACATGGACCGCAGCACCGCTGCGGGGAGCTGTGGCGGTATCGTCAGCGGCTGGACCTGTGGCTCGAGGGGGAACGCGGATGATGAGGTGCCTGCTTCGCCTCAGTCTGGGCGGCACCCGGTGAACGCAGTTCTCACCACCGAGGGTCTCAGCAAGGACTACGGGCCCGTCCGGGTGGTCTCCGACATCTCGCTGGAGTTCCACGCGGGCTCCATCCACGCGCTGCTCGGGGAGAACGGGGCCGGGAAGTCGACGCTCATCGGCATGCTGGCCGGGGCGAAACATCCCAGTGAGGGAACCATCCTCCTCGACGGTCAGAGGGTACGGTTCCGTTCGGTCAAGGAGGCCCAAGCGGCAGGCATTGTGGCGCTGCCGCAGGAGCTGGTGCTCGTGGGATCGCTGGGGGCGGCGGAGAACATCTTCCTGGGCATGCGACGGCCGGGTCTCCGGGGCACGGTGGACCGGCGGCTGCTCAACCGGGACGCACGCTCACAGCTGGCCCGGCTGGGCGTGGAGCTGGACGTCACCGCGCCCGTCCGCGAGCTCTCGGCAGTGCAGCAGACCATGGTGGCCCTGGCCCGCGCCCTGGCCCGGGAGGCCCGGGTGCTGGTGCTGGACGAACCCACCGCCGCCCTGACCGACACCGAGACCGAACAGCTCTTCACGGTGCTGCGCCAGCTGCGCGCCAACGGCACCGCCATCATCTACGTCTCGCACCGCCTGGAGGAGGTCTTCAACCTCGCCGACCGGGCCACCATCCTGCGCAACGGCCTGCATATCTGGACCAAGCCCATCGAACAAACGGACACGGACGACGTCTTCGCGGCGATGGTGGGGCGCGCGGCCGAACAGGCGTTCCCGGACCGCTCCGCGTCGAAGGGGGAGCCCGTGCTGCGAATAGACCAACTCACCGGTCACACCCTGGCCAACGTCTCCCTGGAGGCGCACGCCGGTCACGTGCTGGGCATCGCCGGCCTCGCGGGCTCGGGGCGCTCGGAGCTGTTGCGCCTGATCGCCGGTGCCGAACGGCCGAAGTCTGGCACGGTTCGGTTGCGGGAGCGCGACGTGACCCGCCATTCGGTGGCGCGCCGCATGGAGGCGGGCATCGGGTTCGTACCGGAGGAGCGCCGCAGCCAGGGCCTCGTGATGAACGGGACCGTGGCATCCAACATCGCCCTGGGCAGCCTGCGCAAACTGAGCAGGCTCGGGATCATGGACACCCGGGCGGAGCGCGCCACTGCCCGCCACCTGGTTTCCGACCTCCGCGTCCGCGCCACCTCGGTGCAGCAGCCGGTGGTGGAACTCTCCGGTGGCAACCAGCAGAAAGTGGTGTTGGCCAAGTACCTTGCCCGCAGACCCGATGTGCTCCTGCTGGACGAACCCACCCGCGGCATCGACGTCGGCACCAAAGCCGAGATCTACCAACTGGTGCGACGCCTGGCCGCCGAAGGCGTGGCTGTGGTGATGGTCTCGAGCGAGATCCCAGAACTGCTCGGCGTGGCCGACCACATCGCGGTTCTCCACGAAGGCAGCCTCACCGGTATCGTCCCAGCCGAAGCATCGGACGAGGAAGCGATCCTCCACCTCTGTTACAGGAAGCCTGCATGATGACCGAGACCAGGTTACCGGCCGGGCCACAGCGCGCCCCGCGCAAGCCAACGGTGCCGCTGGCGCGGCTGGCCCCGTATGGCACCCTCCTCGGGCTGCTCGTCCTCATCATCACCTTCACCGCCCTTGAATCCCGGGGCATCTTCCTGACCACCGGCAACTTCACCAACATCCTCGAGCAGATCGCCATCCTGGCAATGGTGGCGTCGGTCCAGACGGTAGTCATGGTGGTCGGCGACTTCGACCTGTCCGTGGGAACCCTCGCCAGCCTCGTCGGCGTCATCACGGCTCAATTGTTGGTGGGCGGCATGTCGGTTCCGGCTGCCGTCGCAGTCGGGCTCCTGGTGGGGCTGCTCGCAGGGGCCCTCAACGGATTCCTCGTGGCCTACCTGGGGCTGTCCGCATTCATAGCGACGCTCGCGACGATGACCTCGTTCAGCGGCCTCGCCCTGCTGGTGGCCAACGGCGCCACGGTCTTCGGCCTGCCGCCATCGTTCGTGGCGATCGGGCAGAGCCGACTGGGCCCGGTCCCGATGCCCGTGGTGATCGCCGTCGCACTCGCGGTGCTGGTGTGGTTCATCCTGACGCGCACCGTGCTGGGGCGCCAGTGGTACGCGGTCGGCGGCAACACCGAGGCGGCCCGCCTCTCCGGCGTCAACACCCAGCTGGTGCGGTTCGCCGCCTTCCTGGTCTCCGGATTCGGATCCGCCCTGGCCGGTGTGGTCCTGACCGCCAGGCTCGCCTCCGGTCACCCGAGCGCGGGTGATCCCATGATGTTGATGTCGATTGCCGCCGTGTTCCTGGGCGTCACCCTCTCCCGCGCAGGGCAACCAATCCTCGGCGGCACGGCGGTGGGACTCATGATCGTGGGTGTCTTGAACAACGGGCTCAACCTCCTGCAGGTCAACAGCTACGTGCAACAGGTCCTGACCGGTCTGATCATCGTGCTGGCGGTCAGTGGCTCCCGCTTTTCCAGGAGGCGACGCTGATGACGCTGGTGGCGGGACTCGACCTGGGCACCTCCGGCGCCAAGCTCATGGTGCTGGCCGCTGACGGGACGCCCGTCGAGGAGGCGAGCGAGCCATATTCGACGCGCACCCTCACCGGGGGAGTGGTGGAACAGGACCCTCAGACCTGGTGGGATGCGGCGTGTGCCGTGCTCCAGCGATGTGGACTCGGGCCAGACATCGTGGCGATCGGGCTCACCGGCCAGATGCAGGACCTGGTTGCGGTGCGCGGGCGCCGTGAGCTGGGTGCTGCCCTGCTCTACTCCGATACCCGGGCCGGGCGCCAGCAACGCCGGCTGGCTGATGCCATCGTCGACTGGGAGGGCCGCACAGGAAATCTCCAGGACCTGACGTCGGTGGCTGCCAAGATCGCATGGTTGTCCGACAACGAACCCCAGCACCTGAGCGGGGCGGAGCACCTGCTGTTCGGCCCCTCCGCCTACGTCGCCCACCGCGCCGGAGCCGAGGCGGCCTGCGACGTGACCACCGCTTCCTCCACGGGCCTACTGGATGTCTCCAGCAGGGGCTGGCTGGCTCCGGCGGTCGAGGCCTCCGGGGCAGAGATGGGGCAGATGCCCCGGCTCACCGGTTCACACCCCGGGGACGCCTTGGTGGGGGAGGTCGACGCCGGCGCCGCGGTGGAATTGGGCGTGCGTCCCGGGACCCCGCTCGTGCTCGCCATGGGTGATGCCGGATCCACGACGGCCGGCCTGGTGGGCACGGCACCCGGCGACTCGTACCTCTACCTCGGGACCACCGGCTGGCTGGCCAGCATCACCCCTGCCGCCGAATCGGCGCCCTCGCCAGTCCACTCGCTGGTGATGCCCGGCTGGCGCGACCGGCTACGCATCGGATCGGTCCAGTCGGCCGGCGCGGCTGCAGCGTGGGGGCTGGGCACCCTGATGCCAGGGTCATCTTTCGCGGAAGCCGAACTCCGGGTGGGCCCGCGGCTCGGCCATCTCGCCGAGCGGCCCTTGTGCTTGCCGGGGCTGGCGGGGGAGCGGACCCCGTTGCGAGACGGCGAACTGAGGGGCGCCTTCGTGGGCGTGCAGGAAACCACCACCCCGGAGGACCTGTACCTGTCCGTCCTGACGGGGGTGGCGATGGGGCTCCGGCATGCCGCCGACGAAATGGGGCTGAGTCAGGATCGCATCCCGCTGGTGGGCGGAGCCTCGGGCAGTGCGGTGTGGCGCCAGGTGTTGGCCGATGTCTTCGGTGCCACCATCGTCACGGGTAGCGCAGAGGACCCAGGCGCCCGTCATGCGGCTCGGGCGGCCGCGGACCAGATCTGGGCCCAGCACGGGCTGCGACCCATCTTCGGGATGGGTTCGCACTTCGAGACACCGCCCTCCGATGCCCACGTCCGGTACGTTCCACTCATCGAGGCCCACCGTGGGCTCTACGATGCGCTTGTCCCCACGTTCCATCGACTGGCAGATCTCCGGTCGGCAGGGCACCAGTAGATGAGGTAGATGCATGTTGTCCAAGAAGTTCATGAGCTCGCTCGCGGCCGTCGTCGCCGTCGGATTCTCACTCACCGGATGCGGGACCGGGGACACGGAGACCCAGGACTCCGTCGAGGTGGCCATCCTGACGCCCTATCTGGCCAACGCGGCCACCCAGGAGGTCATCGAACTGCTCGAGGCCGAAGGGGACGAGCGTGGCTGGGAGGTCACCGTCACGGACACCGCCGGCGACTTCAACCGGTTGAACAGCGCGTTCCAGGACGCGGCGGCACAGGGTCCCGACGCCATCGTGCTCGGTACTGGCGACCCGGCCCAGATCACGCTGGGACTGAACGCCGCCGCTGATGCTGACATCCCCGTCTTCGCGATCGACGCTGGTGCGGCTGATGGAATCGCTGCCAACGTGACCAGCGACAACGTCGACCTCGGCGAGCAGAGCGCCAATGCGCTGATCGACGCCATGGGTGGTGCGGGCGCTGTCGTGATGCTCACGCACGACCCCCACCCGGGTGTTCGCGCCCGCGCGGAAGGTGCCCGGGCGGTCTTCGAGGAAGCGGGCATCGAGATCGTGGATTCCCGGCACGTTGAGGTGCCCGGCCCCGTCGAGAGTGCCCGTGCATCCATCCAGGACCTGGTCTCCGCCCGCGGTGGGGACATCACGGGCATCTGGGGTGGCTGGGACGAGCCCGCCCTGGGCGCCACCCAGGCCCTGGAGGCTGCCGGTGTCGAGGACGTCTGGGTGGTGGGCGTCGACGGCCAAGACTTCGCGCTCGCGGAAATCGAGAAGGGCGGTGCATTCGTGGCCACGGTCAAGCAGGACTGGGAGGCCATCGCCGCCGAGGTGGCGCAACTGATCGAGGCCAAGGTGGTTGACGATCAGGAGCCCGCCAGCAACAACATCGAGTTGCCCGGCAGCCTGGTCACCGCTGACTAGAAGCCGATCATGCAACCGACGGCGAACAGCACCAGACCGCCGAAGAGCACCAGCGTGAGGAAGCTGGATTCCAGTTCGCTGGCGGGCTCGTCGTCGGTCTCCTCAGGCTCTGCGTAGAGATCCTCGAGGGCGGCCTCGGTGTCGGTGTGGGGATCGGCCTCGGCGCTCATCAGATCACTCCCAATCTGCCCAGTTCGGAATACATGGCAATGGCGAGGATGATGAACACCACTGCCATGAAGGCGGTGTACATCCAGCGGCGCGCATGGTCGGAGCTCCAGAAGCGGCGAACACTGACGACACCGTTGACGACGGCGAGTACACACAGGGCGATGCCGACGGGTGCGGCCACCCAGCCCGCGAAACTTGCCAGTGGCACCAAGATGGGGATCAGCAGGTACGTGATCAGGCAACGGATGCCGGAGACGATGACTGCGATCCGGAACGTGCGATGGGCGCCGTCGCCCTGACGCTTGTCCACGCCCCTGACGCCAAGGAGGCGTCGCATGAACCGATCCGCGGCGCCCTTCGAGCGGTAGCGGGTGCGGGTGAGCGCCGGTGCTTGCACCTGCACAGTTCCCACGTCCGTCACGGCGAACCTCCCAGCGTCGATGAAGCTGCTCTGGGGCCATAACTTACCGTGTGACCCGGTCTTCTTGGCAAGGATTACACGAATGACCAATCCCGGCGCCCACGGGCCACGACCCACACACCGACCGACCAATAGATGCGGAATATACGAGTTGACTGCGGTTGACCCCTCCATCGGCCACACTTGACGAGGCAATACTCAAGGGAATCGGGCCTTTGCCCACGTCGGTAAGAGAGAGGTACGCAGCCATGGACTGCCCCCGCTGTGACGCCCATCTTCCGGAAGTCGCGCATTTCTGCCACCGCTGTGGTCAGGACATGTTGCATCCGGAAGAGGCGAAACGAAGGTCGTTCGCGACCAAACCAGACGAGCCCGTGGCGTCGTTCGCCCTGGTCTCCACCATCATGCCGAGGGGGGCCGGTGCACACGACCAGACGTATCGCGTGGCCCTCGTGATCGCCCTGACGGCAGCGCTGATCGCAGCGATCTTCGGCGCGCTCCCGGTCGCTGTCCTGATCGCCGCATTCGCGGTGCCGATCGTCTACATCGTCTACGTCTACGACGTGAACCTCTGGGACGACCAGCCGATCCCGGTGACGGCCATGGCATTCGTCCTGACGGGCGGCCTCGCCACCGTGTTCCTGGTCATCCTGAAGACGACAGGGCTGCTGGCACCCGCCCGGCCGGTGACGGAACTCGAGGGGGGCATCACCTTCGGGGGCGCCACGGTCACCGGTGTCCTGGTGGCGATCCTCCTGGTGCCGATCGTCGGAGAAGTCATCCGCAACATCGGCCCCGTGTTCCTGGCCAGCCGGCCACGCTTCGACGACCTGATGGACGGTTTGACGTTCGGCATCATCGCCGGCGTTGCCTACTCGGCAGCCGACACCTTGGTTCGCCACTGGTCCTCCCTGACCGGTGGCTTCATCGAGGTGGCTGACCCTGGCACGTGGGCCTCGCTGATCTTTCTCGAAGGTTTCGTCAAACCCCTGGTCATCGGCAGCGCCACCGGCATCGCCTGCGCCGAGTTCGCCGGCTTGGGCAAGGGCTACGACGGTTTCACCACCCGTTACCTGCGAGGCTTCCTCGAGGCCGTGCTCGCCAACGCCCTGTACGGGGGCGGCGTCTACCTACTGGGCATGGTGGAGAACCCGACCCTGCGTGTCATGCTGCAGGTGATCTGGGGGCTCGCGATCCTCGCCGTACTCATCATCCGCATCCGCACCGTCATGCAGACGGGCCTCATGGAGGACGCGCTCGAGCACGCAGCGCGTGAAGGATTCGGGGAGCACGACGGCGTCGGCGAGGACGGCTACCTGCACTTCTGTCCCCGCTGCGAAATGCCGCTCGTGCCGCATGCTGCGTTCTGCAACGCCTGCGGCACCCTGGCCCGCACCGGTTCCAAACCGCACCACCACAAGCAGCGGACGAAGGCTGTCGCAGCGGAAGACATCACGGCCAAGGACGAGGAGGTCATCCGATGAACGACCCACAGAACCCGAACCAGCCGCCGTATCCGAACCAACCCCCACAACGGCCGGGCGACCAGGGGGGGCAGCCTGGGTATGGACAGCCGCAGCCGGGCTACGGCCAGCAACAGCAGGGTCAGTTCCCAGGTGGATACCAGCCGCAGCAGCCGGGCTACGGCCAGCAGCAGCAGCCGGGTCACGGCCAACAGCCGGGCTACGGCCAACAGCCCGGGTACGGCCAACAGCAGGGTGGCTACCAGCACTACGGCCATTACCCGCAGGGTGGCTACCAGGGTGGGGGAGGGCCCCCGCAGGAGATGAAGTCCAAGACCGGTCTCATCGCGATCGTGGTGGGAGCCCTCGCCGTGCTCGTGCTCGGCGGCCTGGCCTTCGCCTTCCTGGGCGGCGACGGCGACGAAGTGTCCAACCCGCAGGTCACCCGCACCCCTTCGCCCACCCCCACCGAGGAAGCACCGCCCACCGAGGGCCCGACGGAGGAGCCCACTCCCACCGAGGAACCGTCTCCCACAGAAGAGCCGTCTCCCACGGAAGATCCAACACCGACCGAAGAGGCGTCTCCCACCCAGGAGACGACACCCATCGAGGAACCGCCCGCCGGCGCGATTCCGATCGGGAACGGCTTGAGCGTCGTTCCGGCCGAGGGCTGGACCGTGGAGGACGAGACCGAAACCGGCTTGGTGCTCACCGACATTTCCGGTCGCGCCTTCATCCTCAATACGGGCCGAAGCGTCGATCCCCCCAGTGAGGTGGTCGGGGTGATCGACAGTCTGGCCGAGGGATCCAGCAACATCCGACGCTCCGAGGTGGCTATCCACGAGGTCCATCCGTCACTGGTGGTGGCCTCTCAGGCAGCGGCCATGACGGTCACCGGCGGTAGCGGCAGCATGGAGATGGGAGTCTTCGCGCTGATGTCGACGAGGACCACCGACTTCATCGGATTCGTCGGCATCCTCATCGCCCCGGCGAGCGACCTCAACGACCAGGCAGTCACTTCCGCGGTGGACGACATGCTGTTCTCGGTCTTGGAATCGCAGGTCCAGTAAGCCCCAAGGATCCGTTGCTGTGGCGTTGGTGGGCTGACGTGCCCACCAACCCCTGTCACCTCTGGAGGTGCTTGCGGCGCCTCAGCCCGCCGGCGATCAAACGGCGCACCAGTTCGGTGGACGGGGTGGGCTCGGCTCCCAGGGCGACCAGCTCGTCGTAGCGTTCGAGGGGGACGTCGTAGTGGTCCAGGTCGAAGGCACGCGGTGGTATCCCGGCCCGCGCCGCAAAGGCGTGGAGCTCGTCGTAACTGGTGTCCGAGACCAGGTGGGACCACAGCGTGCCGTGGGCCGGCCACACGGCCGGATCGATCAGGATCGCCATGGGCGGTTCAGTAGCACACCGCGCCCGTGGCCGCCGACTGCACCAGTTTGGCGTACTTGCCGAGCACACCGTGCAGTCGGGGGTTGGGTGGGACCTCCCACCCGGCGCGGCGACGAAGGAGTTCCTCATCCGGGACAACGAGATCGATGGTGCGCTCGGGGATGTTGACGGAGATGGTGTCGCCGTCGCGCACCAGCGCGATGGGGCCACCATCCACGGCTTCGGGAGCCACGTGCCCGATGCAGAGGCCGGTGGAACCACCGGAGAAGCGTCCGTCGGTGATCAAGAGCACGTCCTTGCCGATGCCAGCACCCTTGATGGCGCCGGTGATGGCGAGCATCTCGCGCATCCCCGGTCCGCCCTTGGGACCTTCATAGCGGATGACCACCACATCGCCCTTTTCCAGGTCGCCGTTGAGGACGGCCTCCATGGCGGGCTGTTCCCGGTCGAACACGCGGGCCCGACCCACGAAGACATCCGAGTCGAAACCGGCGGTCTTGACCACGGCACCTTCGGGCGCGAGGGAGCCGTGCAGGATGCTGAGGCCCCCCGTGGCGTGGAGGGGGTTGTCCATGGCTCGCAGGATCTTGCCGTCGGGGTCGGGCGGATTCACCTCGGCCAGGTTCTCGGCCACAGTCTTGCCCGTGACCGTCAGGCACGAGCCGTCGAGCAGGCCTGCGTCCAGCAGGGCGCGCATGATGACGGGGATGCCGCCGATCCGGAACACGTCGTTCATCACGTACTGTCCGAACGGCTTGAGGTTGCCCAGGTGGGGCACCTTGTCAGCGACGGTGTTGAAGTCTTCCAGCGCCAGTTCCACCTCCGCCTCGTGGGCGATGGCCAGCAGGTGCAGCACCGCATTGGTGGAGCCGCCCAGCGCCATCACCACAGCCACGGCATTGAGCAGGGACTCGCGGGTGATGATGTCCCGCGCGGTCAGGCCCTTCTCGAGCATCCCAACCACTGCCCGGCCGGAGCGCCTGGCGTAGTCGGTGCGGTCGCGGTGGATGGCCGGGGGGGCGGCGGAGCCGGGGAGGGACATCCCCATCGCCTCTGCTGCCGAGGCCATGGTGTTGGCCGTGTACATCCCGCCGCAGGCGCCTTCACCCGGACACACGGCGCGCTCGATGGCATCCACGTCGGCCCGCGACATGGTGCCCGCCCGGCAGGCGCCCACCGCCTCGAACGCGTCGATCAGCGTCACCTCACGTTCGGTGCCGTCCTCCATCCGGGCGGTTCCGGGCATGGTGGAGCCGTTGTAGAGGAACACCGACGCCAGGTCCAGGCGGGCGGCAGCCATCAGCATGCCGGGGATCGACTTGTCGCAGCCTGCCAGCAGGACCGACCCGTCGAGGCGTTCTGCGGACATGACCGTCTCCACCGAGTCGGCGATCACCTCCCGGGACACCAGGGAGTAGTGCATGCCCTCGTGACCCATCGAGATCCCGTCGGAGACCGAGATGGTGCCGTACTCCAACGGGTAGCCCCCGGCGCCATGGACGCCTTCCTTGGCGAACTCGGCCAACTTCTTCAGGGTCAGGTTGCACGGGGTGATCTCATTCCAGGAAGACGCGACACCCACCTGCGGCTTGGCCCAGTCATCATCGGTCATGCCGACCGCCCGCAACATGCCGCGGGCCGCCGAGCGCTCCAGTCCGTCGGTGAC
>CAZPSO010000082.1:0-10319 GCA_964588895.1 uncultured Tessaracoccus sp. | reverse complement strand
GCACGGCACCTCCCACCACCTGGGCATGGACGTCCACGACTGCGCGGCTGCCCGCCAGGAGGTCTACCGGCTGGGCACGCTGGGACAGGGGATGATCATCACCGTCGAGCCAGGCATCTACTTCCGCGCCGACGACCTGCTCGTCCCCGAGGAGTACCGCGGCATCGGCATTCGGATCGAGGACGACATCCTGATCACCGCGGACGGCTACGAGAACCTTTCCGCCGCACTCCCCCGGGATCCCGACGAGCTGGAGTCCTGGATCAAGCAGCAGCAGGCCTGACCCGGGCGTTTGAGGTCAGTCGTCGTTCTGGTCGACGCGGCGGGGAAGCGTGGCGCGCTCCAGGAAATTGAGGAGGAGGGTGGCCACGTCGCCGGGGGCGGCCACGGTGACCTGGTGCGCCACGTCGGCGATCACCTTGAGTTCGGCGCCGGGAATGGTCTCGGCCATCTGCTCGACGGCCTCCACGGGGGTGCCGATGTCGCGCTGACCCGCGATCAGCAGGACGGGCAGTCTCAGGTCGGCCAGGTCGCCGCGCACGTCGTGCACCGCCAGCGCGCGGCACAGCTGGGCGTAGGAGTGGTCGTCCACGGCCGCCACGGACTCCATGATCACGTCGACGATGCCGCGCTGCTTGGCGCGGAACGACGGCAGGAACCAGCGTTGCTCGGTCTCCTCCATCAGCTGGGCAGTGCCACCGTCCTCGACGCGTTCGGCGCGCTTGAGCCAGCCCTCGGAGTCGCCCACCTTGGCCGACGACGCCACCACCGCCACGCCCGCCAGTTCGTCAGGGTAGTCACGGGCGATGTGGAGCGCTGTGGCCCCGGTGATCGAGAGCCCGGCGAAGATGACGGGCTTGTTGCCCACCTGGTCACGGATGGCGCGGATGGCGTCCATGATGGCCGCGGCCACCACCTCCAGGGTGGGTGCATCGGCGTCGTCCCACACGGGCGAGAGCGCATGTCCCGGGAGGTCCACGAAGGCCACGACGGCAGCGCTGCTCAGGCGCTGCGCCACCTGCGTCCACTGCACGGCGCTGCTGCCCGCTAGGCTCGCACCCAGCACAAGGATGGCGGGGGCGTCGGATTCCGGGTTGTAGATATCCCAATGCAGTTCCATGAAGCACTCCTGAGTAGTTCGCGGCAGACATCAACCTACCCGGTACCGGGGGCCCCTGTGAGTCCAGCCCTCAGTTGCGTTTGCCGAGCGCCTGCACCACGCTGGAGAGCCCTTGATGGGCCATGCCCTCGAAGATGCGACGCTCCAGCAGGCGCACGTCCAGCGTCCAGTCCGGCCAGTCGGCCAGCACGTCATCGCGTGTCATGAGCAGGTCCCGGTCCGATGGCCCACCGGTGCCCAGCCCGGGCTGGGCGGGTGTGTAGGCCTCGTAGAGCAGAACCGCGCCGGTGGAGGTGCGACGCGTCACCGCCCGGCACACCTCGGCGCGCAACGCGGATGGCAGGTGGCAGAAGATCCAGACCACCGCATCCCACTTCTGAACCGGATCCGGGGCGCCGGCCCAGTCGGCGAGATCACTCAGCTGGAAGTCGACCTCGACTCCCTTCTCCCGGGCCAGTTCTTGGCCCTTGGCCTGCGCGACGTCAGAGAAGTCGAGCGAGGTGACATGCAGGCCGCGGGCGGCGAGCCAGACACCGTTGCGTCCCTCGCCGTCGCCGATGCACAGGACGTGGGAGGAGGCCCGCAGCATGTTGGCGTTGTCCTTGAGGAAGTCGTTGGGCCGGTACCCGAACAGGAAGTTGGGGTTCTGGTACCGCTGGTTCCACATCTGTGCCGTCACGGTTGGAAAGGTTACTGCGGGTTGTCGAACATGCGCATCCGTTCGCCGGGCTTGGTGGCCAGCAGGTCCCTGGCCTGCTGCACCACCTTGTGCTCGGCGAGTACTTCGTAGGTGGAGGCCACGGTCTGGCGCATGGAGTTGAAGTCGCGTTTGCCCTGGCTCATGGCGTGGGCGATCGCGGCCGTGATGATGCCCAGCACCACGCCGAGCGCCAGACCCATCAGCAGCATGAACGTCAGGTTGCCTGCCTCGCCCAGGAACAGCGCCATCATGATTCCCACCAGCATGCCGGTACCGATGCCGGAGATGGCTCCCTGCGAGATGACCGACCCCCACGTCCGGCGGCCGGTGACGCGCTCCACGAGCCGCAGGTTGGTGCCCACGATCATCAGGTTCTCCACGGGGAATTCCTTGTCGGAGAGGAAGTCGACGGCCGCCTGGGCGTCCTCGTACCTGGTGTAGGTGACCACCGTCTGGGGGAACTGCAGTTCCATCCCGGGTGCCCGAGCCATATCCGCCTCCTGCACGATGCGCTTGCTTGTACGTTTCCCCACCAACTCTACGTGGCCGCCCGGAGCCGGTCCGGCACCACTTCGTCTAGGGCGCCTCTCACGACTGCCGGGCGCAACGCGGTACATTGCCGTTCATGCAGGCCAACCAGACGCAGGTGTTCCTCTCCCGCGTCATTGGACTGCCCCTGGTGGACGCGGACGGCGACCAGGTGGGCCGCATCAAGGATTTCGTGTTCCAGCTCCAACAGGAGCGGCGCGCCCCGAGGGTGCTGGGGGCCGTGGTGGACCTGGCGTCACGGCAGCGGATCTTCCTTCCGATGGCGCGCATCCAATCCGTTTCCGTGACCAACGTGGCCATCAAGGGGCAGGTGGACGTTCGCCGCTTCGTCAAACGCCCCCACGAGCTGCTGGTGGACGCCGACATGTTCGACCGCTCCGTCGAGCGTGACATCCCCACCCGCATCCGCGATGTTTCCATGATCCAGACCCGCAACCGGGAGTGGGAGCTGCACAAGGTGGCCCTGCGGCAACGCAGTGGGGTCTCCAGGTTTGGTTTCGGCGGCCGGTCCCAGACCGAGATCGTGGACTGGCGGGAGGTCCCCGACCTGGTGCTCGGCGCCGGTCGCACCGCCGCCCACCTGGTGGCCGAGTTCGCCGACATGAAACCCGCCGACGTGGCCCAGGAACTCCACGACATGGACCCCTCCCGGCTGGCCGAGGTGGTGGGCGCCCTCGACGACGAGACCCTGGCCGAGGCCTTGGAGGAGCTCCCGGAGGACGAGCAGGTTGCCCTAATATCCACCCTTGAGGTGGAACGTGCCGCCGACGTGCTGGAGGAGATGGATCCTGACGACGCCGCCGACCTGATCCGTGGCCTGCCCGCCACGATGGCCGAGGACCTGCTGCGCCGCATGGAACCGGAGGAAGCCTCCGACGTGCGCCGCCTGATGACCTACGAGCAGGACACCGCCGGCGGCATGATGACCCCGGAGCCGGTCATCGTCGGCCCCGACGCCACCGTCGCCGACGCCTTGGCGCGTTGCCGCCAGGAGCAGCTGACGCCGGCGCTGGCATCGATGGTGTTCGTGTGCCGCCCCCCGCTGGACACCCCGTCGGGGCCCTACATCGGGGCGGTACATGTCCAGCGCCTGCTGCGGGGCGCGCCGACGCTGCCGGTGGCGGGCATGCTGGACCACAACCTGGAGCCGCTGTCACCCACCAGTCCGCTGGCCTCGGTGAGCCGGTTCTTCGCCACCTACAACCTGGTGGTGGCGCCGGTGGTGGGCGGAGCCGGCCAACTCGTGGGCGCGGTCACGGTCGACGACGTCCTGGACCACATGCTGCCGGCGGATTGGCGCGGGGACCAGATGGAAGGCATCAGCGTGGAGGAAGGCGACGATGGCACGCAGTGAACCCACCCTCTCGGAGCCGGGACGCGACGGCACATGGGTGCCCAAAATGCACATGGACACGGAAACCTTCGGGGCGTTCGCCGAGGCCTTCGCGCGGTTCATGGGCACCGCCAAGTTCATCGTCTACATGACGGTGTTCGTGGTGGTGTGGATCGCACTGAACATGATCGGCCTGTTCGGCCTGAAATGGGACCCCTACCCGTTCATCCTGCTCAACCTGTTCTTCTCCACGCAGGCCTCTTACGCGGCGCCACTGATCCTGCTGGCCCAGAACCGGCAGGACCTGCGGGACAAGGTCAGCCTGGAGCAGGACCGGCGCGTGGCCGCCCAATCGCAGGCCGACATGGACTTCCTGGCCCGGGAAATCGCCGCCATCCGCATGCAGCTCGGAGAACTGGCCACCCGCGACTTCGTGCGCGGCGAGCTGCGCAGCGAGTTGCGGGAACTGGGAGACAGACTTGAGAAGGTGGACGGACGGTGAACAACCTGCCTGAGATGACTGCCCTGCCGGACCCACCCCAGGGTGGGGGGATCCGCTGGTTCGCCGCCGTGCTGCTCCTGGCGCAGCTCGGACTGCTGGTCCTCGGCGCGGTGTCCCTCTGGCGGATAGGGGGCGGCTGGTGGCTGGGCGCCGCCGTGGCCGGCGTCTTCGTGGTGGTCGCGGTGGTGGGCTGGTACTTCGTCATGGCCCCCGGTTCCAGGTTCCGGCTGGGCTTCCGCGAGCGACTGGTGGTCAACCTGCTCTTCGGGTCGGCGGTCCTGGTGGCAACGGGGCTGGCCAACCTGTGGCTGCCTGCGCTGGTGGCGCTGGCCATGGTGGTGCTGACCGACGCCCTGGACGAACGCCGCCTCCGCTAGCGCTCGCGGCCCCTCTTGGCCGAGGCTCTTTGTCACCAAAGACTTGCTTAATCGCCCTGCCCCCAGTAGTAAGGACGTGTGACAGACACAGCAGAGCACCCACTCCTCCCCAAGGTCCGCGCAGCGCTCCATGAGGTCGAAGACCCAGAGATCAGAAGGCCCATCACCGATCTGGGCATGGTGGACGAGATCCGCACCAACGACGCCGGCCAGGTCTTCGTCCGGGTCCTGCTGACCGTGGCCGGCTGCCCCATGCGCTCGGAGATCACCGGGCGCGTCACCAAAGCGGTGGAGGCAGTGGAGTCGGTCTCCAGCGTGGACGTCGAACTGGGCGTCATGACAGACGAGCAGCGCGAGGCCATGCGCAACATGCTGCGTGGCGGGAAACTCGAGCGCACCATCCCGTTCGCCGAGCCGGGCAACCTGACCAAGGTCATCGCCATCGCCTCGGGCAAGGGCGGCGTTGGCAAGTCGTCGGTCACCGTGAACCTTGCCGTGGCACTCGCCAAGATGGGCCGCAGCGTCGGCATCCTGGATGCCGACATCTACGGCCACTCCATCCCCGACCTGCTGGGTCTGGGTGACGCCCGCCCCACCGTGGTGGACGACATGATCATGCCCGTCCCCGCGCTGGAGGGCCTGAAGGTGATCAGTGTGGGCATGCTGAAGCCCTCCCGTGACCAGGTGGTGGCGTGGCGCGGCCCCATCCTGGACCGTGCGCTGACGCAGTTGTTGGCCGACGTGTACTGGGGTGACCTCGACTACCTCCTGCTTGACCTGCCCCCGGGCACCGGCGACGTGGCCATGAGCCTGGGCCAGAAGATCCCCAACTCCGAGGTGCTGGTGGTGACCACCCCGCAGCAGGCGGCATCCGAGATCTCCGAGCGGGCCGGCACCATGGCTCATCTCCTGGAGCAGCGCGTGCTCGGCGTGGTGGAGAACATGAGCTGGCTCGAGCAAACCTGCCCGCACTGCAACGAGACCCACCGCCTGGAGTTGTTCGGGGCCGGCGGTGGCGTCACCGTCGCCGAGGCGCTCACCGAGCGGTTCTCCTACGAGGTTCCGCTCCTGGGGCAGATCCCCTACGACGAGGCACTCCTGCTCGGTGGTGAACGCGGTACCCCCATCGTCGATTCTGCCCCAGAGCACCCAGCAGCTGCGGCGCTGGCCCTGTTGGCGGAGAAGATCGCGGCACGTCGCAAGAGCCTCGTCGGCCAGCGGTTGCCCCTGAACACCTGAGACCCGGCAGCGTGGCTCAGGTGGCCTCGTTGTCGAAGATCAGGGGTTCACGCTCCGGCCGGGCCGGAGGCGTGCGCGCAGGCCTCGCCTTGGCGGCCACTTCCGCGTCGCGGGTCTCGCGCTTGGCCAGGGTGGTCGTTTCCTTGACCTGCTGACCGGCCTCGGTGAAGTCCTTCTTCGCCTCGTCGATCAGCTGGATCTCTTCACGCATGTGCTTGGCGACGAAGGTCTTGGGGTTGAGGTCCTCGATGTTGAGGTCGGCGTACTCGGGACCAAGTTCGCTGCGCAGCTGCGTCTGCGCGTTGTTGGCGATGTCACGCACCGCCACGAACACCCGCGCCGCCTTGCGCGAGAACTCCGGGATCTTCTCGGGCCCGAAGAGAATGACAGCGATCACGATGAGCAGGATGAACTCAACAGCACTGATGCCGAACACCGGGAAACTTACCTGTCTTTGCTAGGGGTCACTGCAGCCCTACGATACGGGCTAAACCATCGCGGGCGCGATCCCAGACCGCTTTCTCGTAAGCCTGTGGCGGTGGAAGCTCTCGCGTCGCCTCGTCCAGGAGCGCCAAGCCGCCGTTGGTGGCCACGGAGATCACACCGTCGCCGGCCTGCCAGGCCTGGACGTCGGGCATGCCGTGGATGCGGCTGGAGACCAGCTCCTCGCTGTCCCAGACGCCCTCGTTCCACTGGACCGTGAGGTTGCGGAACCCGTCGGAGTAGATCAGCCGCATGCTGGAAAGGCCATGCGCCTGAGACGACGTGTGGCCCACCAGCGGTAACCCGGCGAGCGTGACAGGGCATTCGGGGATCCCCTGGCACCAGGAGCGGTCGCCGACGGCGCCGCCGGAGCCGACGCTGTGGGCGAGGAGCAGCTCCGCATTGGTGGCCCTCAGCGAGGCCCGGGTCATGTCGAGGTGGATGAATCCGCCCATCACCACGGGTTCACCGAAGGCGTCATAGCGTTCCGACCACAGCAACAGCCCGCTGCCGATGTCCAGCCACCAGCGCGAAACAGGCACCCCTGAGGTGTCCGTGGCCTCCAGCACGCGCGCCCAGCGACCGGCCACCTGCTCCATGCCGTCGTAGATTCTGAACTCCCAGGATTCGGGCGCCACCCCGTACCCGTTGCTGTGGGGCGGCACGAACCAGGACGAGAACGTCTCCCCGGCTGCGTCGAGGACGGAGAGGTTGGCCCCTGTGCCCTGGACCTGGTCCACCGAGACATCGGTGCGCCAGTACTGGCCCTCACCGTTGGAGATGCTGATGCGGTGGATCCCGGAGAACGTCAGATCCTGTCCCACGGAGGGCGCCAGCATCGCGGCCGCCTCGTCCCGGGCCATGGGACCCCAGCTGGTGAGGATGCTGGAGCGCCCCCCGGCATCCACCGGCGCGGGCAGCTCGGCACCACGGGAGTGGGCGAGCAGCACGGCCCCCAGGGACTGGTTGACGCTGATGGCGGTGACGCCCAGCGAATAGTCGGTGCGGGCCTGCCGGAGGGGGTTGGCGACGCGGGCGGGTTCGGGTGCCAGCAGGATGCAGATGGCGAACAGGGTGGCGGCGACGGTGACCATGGCCACGCTGCCCTGGGCCAGGCGGCGCTTGCGCTGTTCGTGTGCCGTGGGCAGTCCGGACGTGGCTCCGCTGGAGATGTACAGCGGCGCGTCGGATTCCTCGCCGGCGATCCCCTGCAGGCGATGCGCCAGGGTGCTGGGTGCGACGGCACCGAGTGTGGCGCGCTCCTGCAGGTGCGCGCAGATCGAGCGGATCTCGGCCACCTCGGCGCGGCAGCCCTCACAGCCCGCGACGTGGTAGCCCACCTGCTGCCAGCGGCGGGGGCTCAGGGTGCGGTCCGCGAAGCCCGACAAGTCCCGCCGGAACTTCTCGCACCGTGACCCCTTAGCCTCGCGCATGGGATCAGCTGACTCCCAGGTACCGTTCGTGGCCGTCCACGGGCGCTCGATGGGACAGTGACTCGCGCAACTGCGCCCGCCCTCGGGCGATGCGGGAGCGCACGGTGCCGAGCTTGATGTCCAACACGTTGGCGATCTCTTCGTAGCTCAGGCCCTCGATGTCGCACAGGACGACGGCCACACGCTGCTCCGGGGTCAGCTCCCCCAGCGCCTCGGCGACGTCCCCGTCGAGTTCGCCGTCCGCGTGCAGCTGCTGCGGGCTGGCGGTGGAGCCCCAGACGTGGTCGGGGGCCGTGCTGGCTGCGTCCATGCGGATGCGCTGTTTGCGGCGGGCACCGTCCAGGAAGAGGTTGGTGGTGATGCGGTGCAACCAGCCCTCGAGCGTGCCCGGTTTGAAGGTGTGGATGGACTTGAACACCCGGACGAACACGTCCTGGGTGAGGTCCTCTGCGTCATGGGGGTTGCCCGTCAGGCGGTGCGCGAGCCGGTAGACCTGTGCCGAATGCTCGGTGACGAGTTCACTCCACGTGGGCGCAGTCCACTGGGCCGCCTCGACGGCCCTTCGGGACTTGGCTCGGAACACTCGCGGCATCTCCATGTCTTCGACTCTCTCACAGGAAACTGTGCGCAACCTGTGAGCCCTGCATTGGTACAACGCTCCGGGGACCCGGTTTGTTCCCCGGAGTGCCACATCAGGCGCCACCAGTCGGGGCCGGGTCCGCGCCGACGGAGGCTTTCTGCGGGCCTGGTCAGGACAGCGCGGGGAGGTGCCGGTCCAGGAGGGTGAGGAAGCTTTCCAGCGTCGTGGGCGCCACCCTGCCCATGGGTGGGCGGCACTCGCCGACGGCGTGGCCCCTGGCCTGCAGACCGGCCTTGACCATCATGGCACCCTGGGTGGCGAAGACACCGCGAAAGACCGGCAGGATCTCGGCGTTGAGCTGTATCGCCTCCTGGAGGCGTCCCGTCAGGAAAGCGTCCACGATGGCCTTCGCCTGGCGGGCCGTGAAATGGGTGGAGGTGCCCACCACGCCCACTCCGCCCACGGCGAGCAGGGGAAGCATGTAGCCATCGTCACCGGCGTAGTAGTCGAGGGTGGTGTTGGCGATCACGGCGGCCGAGGAGGTGGCATCCTGCTTGGCGTCCTTGACGGCCGTGATCCGGGGGTGCGAACCGAGCCGGATCAGCATGTCCTCCGGGATAGGGATCCCGGAGCGGTGGGGGATGTCGTAGAGCATCACCGGCAGCCGCGACGCGTCGGCCACGGACACGAAGTGCTCCTCGAGCGCTTCCTCGGGTGGCCGGGAGTAGTAGGGGGTCACCAGCAGGAGCCCGTCGGCGCCGGCATCCTCCGCCTGGCGCGCCAGGAGCCGGGAGTGCTCGGTGGAGAATGTGCCGACGCCGGCCACCACGGCCGCCCGGTCGCCCACGGCTTCCACGACGGCTGCGATCACCGCCCGTTTCTCGTCGTCGGTGGTGGTGGGGGCCTCGCCCGTGGTGCCGTTGACCACCAGCCCGTCGTTGCCCAGATCGTCCACCAAGTGGGACGCCAGCTCCTTCACCCCGTCCACGTTGAGGCTTCCGTCGGCGTTGAACGGGGTCACCATTGCGGTGATGACCCGTCCGAAGGCAGGCATACGATCAGGCATCGTCCCTCCAGGTCGATCGATTAGCTCCTATCGTAGACGCCAAACGACACCGTGAGCGGTAGGCTGAACCACGTGAATGACACCGGCAATACTTCCATCGAGGCTCCCAACACCCGGTCCTGGGAGATGAGTGAGGACCACGTCGCACCGGGCGAGATCCTGCAGAAGGCCCTGGACGAAGCCGTCCTGGCCGACCTGACGCCGATCAGCACCGGAACTGCGGCGCTGCTCACCCTCCTTGCCAGCACCACCCACGCCACCAACGTGGTCGAGGTGGGTACCGTCATGGGCGGATCCGCCCTTTCCCTCATGCAGGGCATGGGAGCTGACGGGATCATCACCAGCATCGACGCCGAAGCCGAGAACCAGCTCCCCGCCCGCACCTTCCTGACGGAGGCCGGGTACACCTCCAGCCGCTTCCGCCTGATCGCGGGCAGCCCCCTGGAAGTGCTGCCCAAATTGCGCGACGGCGCCTACGACATCGTGTTCATCAATGGTGACAAACTCGAGTACGTCGAATACGTGGCCAACTCGCTGCGCCTGCTGCGCCATGGCGGCCTGCTGGTGCTCAACGACGTGCTGTGGCACAACAAGGTGGCTGACGAGATGGACGACTCCGACGAGGCCATCATCATGCGCGAGGCACTGGAGGCCGTCACCAACTCCGAGTCCTACCACCAGAGCCTGCTGCCCGTCGGCAACGGGGTACTGGTAGCCGCCAAGCACTAGCGACTAGCCGAGCACCCTCGGCCCGCAGGACCAGGGGTGCCCGGTGGTGGGTTCAGTCGCGGCGGACGTGCACGTCCTTGCCGATCACGGTGACCCCGCTCGAGGAGACGTGGAAGCCGCGTGCCCGGTCGTGCTCCAGGTCCACACCCACCTGCACACCGTCGTCGATGACCACACCCTTGTCCAGGATGGCGCGGCGCACCACGGC
>CAZPSO010000081.1:0-10341 GCA_964588895.1 uncultured Tessaracoccus sp. | reverse complement strand
GCCCGTAAACGGCTCTACGACAAGCCGCGCTCCCCCTACCAGCGGCTGCATGCTGCCGGGGTACTCAGCCCAGCCCAGGAAGCCGAGCTCGCCGCCTACAAGGCGGCCTTGAAGCCGGTCGCGCTTCAACGACGCATCACCGAGATCCAAGTGCAAACACCTGCAACCTAATGATCAAGTGCTCACGCCGAGGCGGGCACGACATCCCATCAGCAGTCCAGTCACCGGCGAACTGGCAGGCGCACATCTGTCAGTTCGACCCGGCCCCGGCCGGTGCGTCCGGTTCAGGGCCGCCACGGAGCCGCCAGATGTGGCCGGGTCATCCAGACGTCGGGCGACGCCCAGCAGCGCGGCCGCGGTCACGGGCTCCCACAGGCTTGCTGGCCTCGGCCAACCGTGCCCGTTCCGCGCGTTCGATCTCACTGAGTCCTGAGCCGGTGCTGGGGAAGCCAAGACAGAATGCAGCGGTGATGTCGCCGCGACGATGCTGCTGCCAATCATGAGTCGCTGAAGGGGGCGTGGATGGCTTTTGGTGGGGCCGGGCCTCTGCTGGACGTGCCAGCGCTTTCACAGCGCGTTGGTGGCTCGGGTCTTCGTTGGCATGGTCGCCGGGACGCATGCGCACAGAGAGACGGCGGTCAGGATCCAGCCCCTGGGGCTGAGTCCGGGGAGATACGGATCGTCCCCTCCCGAGAGTAGGTCTCCGAAGCCCAGCGCCCCGCTTACCGGAGCTCCGTAGAGAAGCCAGGCACAACTCACACCGGTGAGCCCCAGGATCGTGCGCACGCCCCACCTTGGCACGAAGAACAATGCTGCGGCTGCCACGCTGAACGTGCTCGTCATCTCGAACAGGACGAGGTTGCGCGGGAGTCCTCGTCCTACCCAGGCTGCCGAACAGACCACCGTCATGATGGTCCAGAAGGACCCTCGGGTCACCCAATGATGAAGCCGGACCCTTAGCAACGACGTATGGATGTCGGGCAGCGGCGGCACGAGGAGCGCCGAGAGCGTGACAGGCAGAGCCAATATGATCGCCTGACGAACCATGCGAGGGCCGTCAGTCATGGGAAGGCGAAGGTTGAGGTCACCAACCACGAGCACGATCCCCAGAGAGATCAATCCCAGCAGCCCTCCCAGTGGGATCCTCCAGAAAGCCGCGATCCTGGACAGTGTCATCCGATGGGCTCGTAGGTGTCCATGTTGCCCGACACGACCCAGGGCAGGTAGATCGCCAGCGCCGCCCCGAAACACACAGCACAGGCCACGAGCAGCGTTCGGGGCCGCATCCCCTGGAGTCTGGTGATCCAATCCAGGAAGAACCACAGCCCTGCAGCAGTGGCCAGGTTCAGCGCGATCGTTGCCATCAAGTGGGTGGCCTTCGGCTGCGCATCCTCATAGAACCAGGTCGGCACCTCCGTGGTGAACAACTCCGGATAGCCCGACCAAAAGAAAATCTGATGCGCCAGGAAAACACCGAATCCCAACAATGGAACCACCAGGATGTCGCCGAACAACACGCCCACCACCATACCCAGCAGGATGGCCGCGAACAGCGCCGCGGGGCCCGTGAAAAACTGCCATGGCAAAGTGGCCGACTCCAAAGGAGCACCATAGGAGGCGCACAACCCAGCGCCGACAATCAGGGCGACGACCATGGCGGCCAACCCCTGCGAATAGAGGGCCACGAGGATATGAACAGTGCTCCACCTTCCCCGTGGCAGCGGTGCGACTTGCTCGCGCAGGGTGTCAGGCCAATCGCGGATCATCACCTTCGCAGCCACCGCGGCCATGAACGGTGACAGAAGGAGCGTGCCCCCGTTCCACACACCGAGCATCCAACCCCAGCTGACCCTCCAGCCCGGAATCACACCCTCCACGGGCTGCACATTCCGCATGACGAGAAACATCACCAACAACCCACAAGGGAACACCCACCAAGTCCGCCTCCACCAGATTCGCCCAGCCACCGCCCTCACCCCGGCTCATCGCCAGTGAGCTGCATGAACCAATCCGCATCCATCTCGTCGCTCGAAGGACGGTCAAAGACAACCAACCCTTGGTTCAAAACCACGATGCGCTGCGCCAGTTCTCTGACGTCCTCCAGCAAGTGGCTAGACAGCAGCACCGTGCCGGCCGCAGTCTCTCGAATCAGCCGCACCATGGTCCCACGCTGCCGGGGATCCAGCCCCGTGCTGGGTTCGTCGAGCAGCAATACCTCCGCGTCAGCCGCCAGCGCCTGAGCCAGCCACACGCGCCGAACCATCCCACCCGACAGGGCACCCACCCTGGTCCGAAAAGACTTGGTGAGCCCGACGGCGCGCAGCGATTCCTCGGCTCTCTCCAAAGCCCTCTCCCTGCTCAGCCCACGCATCCAGGACAGATAGGCCACCACATCGATGGCCCTCATCCTCTTGGGTAACTCAGCAATCTGCGGCATCCAAGCGACTTTGGCCAGCGCTCTTTGACGATCAGCTCGTGCATAGGGATCGAAGCCTTGAACCCGAACACTGCCCCCCGTGGGAACCAGAGCGCCGGCAATAACGCGCATCAGCGTCGTCTTCCCAGCACCATTGGGACCCACGAGTGCAGTCACCCCGGTGCCAAAGCCTAAGGAAACGTCGTCCAAAGCCACCGAACCTCGGAATGCTTTCCGCAAGTTCGAGATCTGCACGACGCTCACAGCTGATTCACCAAGGCTCAGTAAATGGTCCCAGCCGTAGTCCAGCTGCCGCAGGTATCGGGAGACCACGCGAGATCTACGCATACCCTGGCCCTGGCGCGCCAGGTCAGGTGGGTCGGTGCACTGTAGTTCCGCTGCATCTCGGTTCTGTTGTACGAAGTCCCCGTCGCGTTGGGGTGACGGAAGTTGCGAGTCTGTGCGTTGACCCCCGTCTGGTACGCATTGACGTAAGAGTAGACACCGCGCCCGTCGAGAGAGCCAGTATGGCGGGTGTTCGCCACGCTTGTAAGCTGGAGGAACTGACCCGTGACCGTGCCGTACCCGTATCCCATGACCGAGCCGTTCCTGGTAACGGAACTTGTCCCCCAAGAGTAGGCTGCATCTGCCTGCGGCGCGAAGAACAGTAAGACGACAACGACCGCCACGATGCGGACTAGCCGTGACTTGCCTGCCTCGAACATAGTACCCTCCTACGGATGAGACACCGCTGTCTGTTCGTAACTGTACGCGCTCCCGCGTTGTCTTTCTGGAGAACTCGGGAGACCAGCACGCCCTCGCATCAGGGAGGGCGTGCGGTATCTAGTCCGATGGGAATGTTTAGTTAGCCGATAGTTAGCCGTGGGCTAAACCTCGAGGGAAAGGGCTACCCTCGACGCTGCCTGAAGTACTGAGCCAGGTGTCCTTCGCGGATCCTTGAGAGGGCCATCATTCCGCCGAGGAGGCATGCGGTGGTACCACAGGCGAGAAGCACGATGGCTGTACGCGCCGTCCAGGGCCGATCTTCTGGGAACGCGGCGCCGATGACAATCGCCGCGATGGGCACTGTCATGAGAAGTGACGCGAACACCCAAGCCCCGTTCTCGATCAGCAGCTTCCATGCCAAGTCGGCTCGGGTCACGCCGGAATGCAGATCGGACGCCAGTTCGAGACGGCGACGTTTCACCGACCAATACCCCATGCCGAAACTGGTCAAAGCTACAACCAGCGGCGTCCAACGCGTGATGCGTGCGGAGAACTGCTCGCCACCGGAGAACGACTGCCCGAGAGATGCGTTGAGTTGCGCGATGGTGGATACTTCCTCGCTCCCGGAGGGGATGACAGCCAACCGCAGGAGATTATTGGTCAGCGGCGAGGCGGGCCAGATGTCGGCCCAGCATTCGTCAAATGCTGATCCGTCCTGGGCCGCCGGCACGAGTGCAGAGAAGCCGAATCCGGGCCGTCGACCATCCGTTTCATCCCACGGGAAGATGCCTGACACGTGCGCTTGCCGAGATCCGGTGAGATTCAGGATCTCGCCCGGTCGGCGCCCCAAGGTTTCAGCGGCACCATCGGAGAGGATCAGTCCACCTGGTCCTTCGGGAAGGCCGAACAGCTCCGGCATGGATGGTGACACATCGAAGGTCGAAAGAGGTGCGCGCGGCAAGTTCGCAGCGACCAGGTCCTCCTCGGCGGGTCTGATAGCCCCTGAGGCCTGGACGTTGCCCGCCGAGCTCAGTGCCTCACAGGTGGGACCGTCGATTCTTCCAGGGGCACTGATAATGATGATCGAAGCGCCTGCGTCACGAAATTGATGGGCTTGGCGTGTGAGCTGGTTGACTGTCGCCGCATCCAGGAGCAGGGCCAAGCCGAGCAGGAGCCCCAGTAGGCAAGCGGAAACACCCGCGGCAGTGACTCCGCCGATCAAGTCCCGGCAGGCCTCGCGAACCAGGGAACTCGTTCTCATCGTGATGCTGACTCGGCTGCCAAGTCCAGCACACGCTGGCAGCTGTCACGAACGTGCGGGTCGTGGGTGGCGATCACGACCAGCACGTTACGGTCCGCGAGGGCATGAAGAGAAGCGGCCACTTCCCGGGCAGTGGCTTGATCCAGTTGTGCGGTTGGTTCATCCACGAGAAGAAGATCGGGTTGTGCCGCCATGGCCCTGGCAAGCATGAGCCGCTGCGCTTCACCGCCGCTCAAGGTCGAGAACGAACGGCTCGCTACTTCGCCGATGCCGAACCTTTCAAGAATGAGCATTGCCCTTGCTGTGGCCTGACGATCTCGGAGTCCTTGGGCCAGCAGCGGCAAACGGACATGATCCAAAGCGGTTCGCTGTGCCACGCCATGTGGATTCTGGAAGACCCACTGGATCCGTCCAGCAGGACGGGACAACATTCCCTCGGCGGGCGTGATCCATCCCGCCAGTATTCCGAGCAAAGTGGTCTTGCCCGACCCGGAGGGACCCACCAGCGCTATGGTCTCACCAGCGGTGAACCGTCCGTTGAGATACCGGAACAGCCAGCCCTGATGGCCGAATCGATGGCCGACGTCGTTGAGGCTCACGTGCACGACAGCTCCGGGTCGGGCCTGATATCAACTTGGGTGAGTTCGTGATCACTGAAGATGAGCGCCATCCCCAGTTCGGAGGTGACCAGTTCAACAGGAACGGGCTTGCCGTCGACACTGACGCAGCGGTCTTCGCCGTGAGCCACGATACTTCCCGGTGGCACGGCATAGACCATCACGGGGCTGCGGAGCTGCCACGAGACGGGCAGCATTAGCTCGTCGCTGTCTGGGTACTGCTGTTGCATCATCTGGTAGGACCGGGACTGTGGGATCTCTTCAGCAGCCGCGGCGTCGGGAAAGGTTCCATCGGCGTTGACCGGGTAGCTCTGATCCTCAACAAGGATCACTCTGGGGCCGTCGATAGCTTCGGTCGGCAGGTCCACGGTGAGTTGGGCGCCACCAGCAGTGATGCCAAGGACTCTGGCGTCTTCGGCCAGCCTCTGACCCACTTGGATCGAGACATCTGTCACCTGGACCTGGGGCGCTGGTATCCAGATGATCCGCGAGCGTTGCACGGATCCGGGGACCGTCGTGGACCCGATCAGCTCGCCATAAGCCTGCAAAGTGGCCGCATCAACCGCCTCCATCGAGCTGACCTGATGGCCCAGATCAGCCAAGGCTTGATGCAGCGACAACACATCAGGGCCACTATCCCCGAGCCCGACATCGCGCCAGATCGGTGTCGCGGTGGCGAGGGCCACCACCGATTCACCGTCAATCTGAAGGACCGGCTCACCGGAACGCAACATCCCCCCGGGCGTGACGGATACGTCTGTCACTGTGCCGGACCTGGGTGCAAACACATCCACTTCGCGAGGGGACACCACCGCCAGCTCAGCGCCTCGCGCATCGACTGTTTCCCGTTGCTCCACGGCGATCACCGCCGGGATCACCGGCTCCTGAAGTGAGGTAGGCGCGCTGCCTAGAAAGAAGCTGTAGCCCAAGGCGAAACCCAACCCGCCCACCAAGACAGCTGTGAGCAGGACCAGTCCCCACTTTCGAAGACTCATCAACTACCCCAAAGGCCGCTCTTGGCACTGCCGGTAGACATCAGGGCCTCGCTCGGCATCATTGAACGAGATGCCGTCAATCGGAGAGCCGTCAGTGCCCGTCGTATGTCCCGACAAGAACCGCTCGATGTCGTCACGATGATCTTCCCCGCGGTACCCCGAAGGGACCACTTCGTGGCGGACCAGACAAGCGGCAAGGAGTTCGTCCCAGTCGACATTTTCAGGGTTGATCCGAGTGCTCCTATACAGAATGGAGATACTTGGCCAACCCAGCGAATCTTCGCAAGCTTCATTCACGGCTTGCAGATGTGCCTCCGCTTGACCCGGCGGCAGGGGAATCGTCAATCCACCACCTCCGTCGACGACCGTCCCCGGGAAGCCCCCATCCTCAAGGCACCTGACCAGCCGCTCGTTGGCCTCCTGCATCTCGGCATCCGTCACCACGTCATCCATCAAAACACCCTGCGCGAAATCCGCCCCGCTCTCCGCCTGCCGGGCGGCCTCGAAGTCCTCACCCCACCCGCGCCCTTCTAAAGAAGTATCTGTTGTGGCCTCGCAGCCCACTAACGCCAAGAGGCTGATCCCTGCACTCACCACCCTCACCCACATCGAAGTAATCAGACTCATGAACGTCGATAGAGCGACATCGATCCGACACCAACCGAACACGCGTGATTCCCACGAACTGGAGAGACTGTTGCGGCCACGATAACAATGAGAGCGCTCACTGCTCCGATGGTGAGCCTTCGAAATTGCTGGATCAAGTTGGACCTCCCTGTAGAAAAACGGCGTCAAATGTTGAGGATGCAGTCCACGTATCGTTCATCGTCACTCTCGAATGGCAAGCCGCGGCCCTCACCGGAAAGGTCCGCTTCGTAGTCCTGGACGGTGTAGTCATCGTGAACGACCCCGCTCTTCTTCAAGCACACGACCACACGTTCAGAATCATTCAGGTTTTGAGGATTCACACGGCGATCATTGTAAAGAATCTCAATTGCCGCGATTGTACCGACTGCGCAGTCGTCGACGAATCCCTCTTGATTCTCGGCATTGGGCGATACGAAATAGCCAGTATAAACACCCTTGTGTTCCTGCACCTCCACTGAGAAGCCGGATCCCTCCAAGCAGTCAGAAAACCGGGAGAATGCTTCCCGGAACTCCTGATCATTAACGACCCCGTCTCCCAGAATAGTTCGCTCAAAGTCGGTCGTTGCTTCGCGGCGTGACCAATCAACCAGCTCGCCCCAAGGATCCTCAGCCTCCGCACCCTCGGAACACGAAGTGAAAGACGCGCTCATGAGGACAAGGAAGCTCAGAGCCATGATTCCGCGTCTCAGGTTACGGGCCACGTTATTGCGATGGGCACAACTCCCCATAGGTGCCGAGTTCGGGACTGATTTCGAACGAAGCTGCCTTGAGTGGAGGAGATGTACGAACTAAACCTTGAGCGGGCTCCGAAGAAAATCCCCGCGCTCCGGGTGTTGTAGATGGTTTGCACGCCGCTTGCTGCAACCACAAGGAAGGCAGCAGCGCTATGTAGAATTTCGCCTCGCGTGGTGAATACTCCAAGCATCATTGCTCCAAGTTGCGTCAGTCTGCTTCCGCAAAAGATACCAGAAGCAATGACGCCTTTGCAAAGGGGCGACGAGACTCAACCAGGAAGATCAGGAGAGAGCGCGCCCGCGGGGTACGCCGCGTGCGAGAAGGAGCGCAGCGGATTCCCGACGATCTGGTAGCTGCGACCGACTGGTCACGAAGCACCAACGCGCCCGGCCTCGCCCGTACGGGTACGACACGTTGCGGCTGCTGATCTCACGTGTGAATGTTCGCGGAAAGGCCGTCGGGGAAGTATCTGGCGGCGGCGTCGATGGGATGGTGGCTGCCCAAGCTCAAGCAGCACGGCGAGTTCCGCAAGCAGACGTACCGGCTGAACGATGACACTCGTGCGCAGCTGTTAGCCATCTCGGACACGACAATCGCCCGACTGCTCAAACCCACCCGGGGCGGGATGCAGCTCTCGGGCGACAAGCCTGGCCGCCGCTGCGGCAGCTCGAATCCCGTTCCGACGTCGCCGAAACCGCCCCCGATTTTCATCGGCGCCGGGGAAGGAAAGATCCTCGAGGCGGTTACACCTCTTGCACCTATGATCTAACCCCGGACTATTGGCAGCAGATGCATCACTGGCGGGCAACTGGGACTGAAGCATCCCACCGACCGACGGGTGGGGGGTGATGTCTGCAGGTCAGTGCGTGGCGGCGTTGAGGTAGAGCTCGACCCGGTCAGTGGTCCACGTGGGGACGCCGGTGCCGAAGAAGTCCTGGTCTTCGGTCCAGATCGGGCAGTCGAGCGTGAGGGCGGCCGCGAGGACCGGCCAGTCTCGGTGGTCTCGGGTTTCGATCCGGGCCAATGCTTCTTGCCGGGCTTGGGCGTAGAACGGCTCGTCCAACGGCTGGATGATGCCCTCCAGGTGATCCAGGACTTCCAACGCGAGTGTCGGCTCCACGCCGCGTTTGCGCAGCAGGTCAGGCAGGTACCTCCGGGCATCCTCGAAGCACTCGGTTGGCGCAAAGAAGGCGACAACATCCAAGTGCGCCAGCACGAGCTCGCGGGCTCGGCTGCCGAGGACACAGCGGATCAGGATGTTGGCGTCGAGTACCAGACGGCGGGCCGAGCGGGTATTCACTGGGTACGGCGCGCGGTCGTGAACTCAGCGACTACCTCGTCGGCCTCGACACTGTGCTCGGCCAGTACGGCGTCGAGGGCAGAGGCGGCGGCGCGCAGGGATGCTACCTCGGCGTCGCGATCCGGCGGTGTGGGAATGAACCAACCAACCGTGACCCCGTGACGGGTCACCGCCACGGGCTCTGCCGCAGCGATGTAGTCGGCCAAACCCGCACGGAACTCACGAATCCCCACTGACATTGTCACGACGACCTCCCCAAGAGCGTATCGCTGTGTACACATCGTACTGCTCGTGATCGGTGCAAATCAAGCATGACCGTGAGGTCCCGATCCCCGGCCGTGTCAGCGTGCTCACAGTCAAGCACCCCCGCGCGCCTCGTGGTCTGTGTCACACCCAGTAGTGCAGGAGGCCGCCCGGCGCTGCCAGTTCGCGTGGAGGAGCCATCAGCCTGCACATCACCCCTTACATCACCCCCGGGACCGAACCGCCGACATAACCCCCAGCCTGATCCCGCTCCCACTACGCCAAACAAACGTAACCCCCGGCCACCCGCACGAACCACCCGACAGCCTCAGATCAACAGAGCCCAGCGGGCCGATGGAGAACGAGCCAGTTCGACTTCAACGGACTTATCTAGACCGCGCGGACCAGTCCGAAACGCTGTGCACCGGATATGTTTATTCACCGCAGTCAAACCGTCATTGAGGCAGGGGATGTGCGTCGATCCTAGGGCAGGGGTGATGCAAGTGGTGATGCTCTGCAGCCACGCATGCGGCCAACTGCTACCAAGTGACCGGAGACGAGTCACCCGGCACCTGATACGCACGGAGCAGACCATGAACACCATGGGCACAAGACCCGCCGCCGGCCGAACCCGCCGTTGGGCATCGCTGAAGGATGCAGCCGATTACGTCAGCGTCCACCCCAAGACCCTCACCCGCAGGTTCAGCGACGGCACCCTCATCAGATACCGCATCGCCGACGCGTGATGATCGACCTCGACGAACTCGACAAGGTCATGCTCGCCAGCGCCAGTGGCCTGAAGACGCTGCCGAGACGACCAACCGTCGGGCACTGATAGAAGGCCACCCGCTGGCTGCCGCCACCGTGACATCACGCGACTCCGCTGCCACGGGCTGAAACGTGCTCCTACGGCGGCGGAGGTGAAGCGCCTGGAGAGGGAGCCACGACGGCTTACCTCGCTGCCAGGCACGCATCCGTGGCTGCTGCTAAACCCCAGCGAACGCGTCGTTCGCATCCGTCAGCGCGTCGTTGAAGTGCTTCCCGACGGATGGATCGGTTGATCGCCACGGATACTCCGCGGGAACACAGGTGCTGTATCGTCGTCGGCCACCTGCTTCAGGGTGTGACCCACTACGACCCGCACGAGATTCGGCTCTGACGAGCCAACCCAAGGTGCGCCCTTCGACTGCCTGCGGGGCCAGCTGGGCGATCTGCTACTTCGTTTGGTGGCAAGGGTGCCAAAGCGACCTAATCCAGCGGTGATTTCCCAACCACTGTTGTGCATTAGTTGTGCAACAGCCCTCATCGCCGAGGTCAAACCGCTTGTGACTGGGCGTTATACCCAGTCGGGCTGACAGGATTTGAACCTGCGACCCCTTGACCCCCAGTCAAGTGCGCTA
>CAZPSO010000080.1:0-10558 GCA_964588895.1 uncultured Tessaracoccus sp. | reverse complement strand
TCGGGTCTCGTAAGCTGTCAGCAATCGACAACAGAAAGGTCGGTGGCATGGCCTTCGACAACGCCAACGGAGCGCGCCTGGCCGTCTTGATCGACGCCGACAACGCCAGGGCAGAACACATCGAGCCGCTCCTGGTGGAGGTGGCGAAGCACGGACGGGCCAGCGTGAGACGCGCCTACGGTGACTGGACCTCCAACCAATTGAACTCGTGGAAGACCCAGCTGCTGAATCACTCGATCGCACCCATCCAGCAGTTCAGCTACACGACGGGGAAGAACGCGACGGACAGCTCGCTGATCATCGACGCGATGGACCTGCTGCACGCCGGCAATCTCGAGGGCATCTGCATCGTCTCCAGCGACAGTGACTTCACCCGCCTGGCCAGCCGCATCCGGGAGGACGGCCTGGTGGTCTTCGGGTTCGGGGAACGCAAAACCCCCAAGCCGTTCGTGGCCGCCTGCGACACGTTCATCTACGTGGAGAACCTGACCATGACCCGGTCGAGCGCCGCACCCGAGAACAAGAGCTCCAAACTCAAGGGCGACGTCGGGCTGGACAAGCTCCTGGCCGAGGCCGTCGACGCCTCCGCGGACGATGACAGCTGGGCCAACCTCGGGGCCGTCGGGTCCAACCTCTCCCGCATCGCCTCCGACTTCGATTCCCGCACCTGGGGATTCTCCAAGCTCAAGGACCTCTTCGTCGCCCACCCGGGCTACACGGTGGAGTCACGGGCCCACGGCGTGCGCGTCCGAACGAAGGAATGAGCCGGCCCGGGGCTCACGTCTCAGTAGGCGGCGGAGGCTGGGTGCCCACTGGTTAGTGCGCGACGCTGCCGGGCCCTAGGCTGGAGCACCGGAAGGAGCCGCGATGGCACGCAACTCTCTGAAGCCGGTGGACGTCGGCGAGCATCGCATCGCGCGACCCCCCACCAAGGTGCACGGCCTGCGTCGATTCGCCACCACGTGGGGCCGGGCAGTGGTCATCGCTGCGGCGTTCTCGTTGCAGCTCGGCCTCCTGTTTGCTGCCTGGACGTTCTTGGCCCAATGGTCCACCGTGATCTTCGGCGTCCAGCTGGTCCTGGGCGTCGGGGCGTTGCTGCACATCCTCAACAGCCGCATGGAGAGCGCCTACAAACTGGCCTGGGCGGTTCCGGTGCTGGTGGCGCCCCTGGTGGGCACGGCGCTGTACCTCACGTTCGGAACCCGACGGGGAACCCGCCGGCAGCGCCGTCGCCAGCAGGCGGCCCAGGACCGCGCCGAAGCAGCCATGGCCCTGGTTCCCACCGCGGAGGGCCTCGACGGGCACATCGCGGAGCTGCCCATCCGTCGCCAGTTGACATTCCTGTCCACCGCCAGTCACTACCGGTCGTTCGACCAGACCCGCACCTCCTATTACCCCGTGGGCGAGGAGGGATTCGAAGCGATGATCGAGGCCATCGGCCAGGCGCGGCGTTACGTGTTCGCCGAGTACTTCATCGTCGGCGACGGAGTGATGCTGGACCGCCTGCTGAATGCCATGGCCGCCAAGGCGGCCGAAGGGCTGGACGTGCGGTTCCTCTACGACGACCTGGGCAGCTTCTTCACCCTGCCGGTGGACTTCAGGCGCCGCTGCCGGGAGGCCGGCATCACCGTGGTGCCGGTCAACCCGGTGGGTCTCGGGTTCACCACCAGCTTCCAGAACCGCGACCACCGCAAGATCCTGGTGGTCGACGGGCACGTCGCCTTCACGGGCGGCATCAACATCGCTGATGAGTACATCAACGAGAAGCTCCGGTTCGGGCACTGGAAGGACTCGGTGATCCGACTCGAGGGGCCCGGTTCCTGGGGATTCACGGTGATGTTCCTCCACATGTGGGAACTCGCCACCGACAACGCTGTGGCCTACGAGGAATTCGTTCCGGATCAGGCGCAACTCCCGGCACCCGAGCCGGCCCCCGGTCCCGAGCCGACCCCCGGTCGAGAGCTGGAACCCGCATCATCCCCAACGGGTCTGGTGGCGCCGTTCGACGACTCCCCCTTCGATGACCTCTACCTGGGCCTCGACCTGCACCAACTGCTGTTGAACGGAGCCGCCCGCAGCGTCGACATCTTCACGCCCTACCTGGTGATCACCGACAACCTCGTGGAGCAGTTGCGCACCACCGCCCGCTCCGGGATCCGCGTCCGCATCGTGACGCCCCACATCCCCGACAAGTGGTACGTGCACCTCGTGACGCGCTCCTACTACCGGTCGCTGATGGAGGCGGGCGTGGAGATCCACGAGTACACCCCGGGTTTCATCCACTCCAAGTCGATCCTCGTCGACGACGACGTCGCCATCGTGGGCACCATCAACTTCGATTTCCGCAGCTTCTTCCTCCACCAGGAATGTGCCGTGTGGCTGTACCAGACACCGGCCCTGAAGGAGTTGCGGCGCGATGTGGAGGAGACCCTTCGGGTTTCCCATCGCATCACCATGGAGGAATTGAAGGACCGGCGGGCCCCCAAACGGTTGCTGCAGGCCGTGCTGCGCGCCTTCGCCCCCATGATGTGACGACCGACCGGCGTGACGTGCCCGCCTCAGGGCCCCATGCCAATGCGGGTGGCCAAAGCTCGGCTCCACGACTCCTTGAAGGCCTCCATCGACGCGGCCGGGAGCATGTCCATCCCGTGGGCCATCCCCGGCACCACCACCACCTCCACCGGCACTCCCGCCTCCCGGAGACGTCGCGCATAGTCGAGGTCCTCGTCGTGGAACAGGTCGATGTCACCCACGCCGATCCACGCTGGCGGCAGCCCGGTGAGGTCCTGGCGGCGAGCCGCCGACGTGTAGGGCCGTGACTCGGATTCACGCACCGGATGGCCCAGATACCACTCCCAGGCGGCCCTGTTGTTCTCAGGCGTCCAGATCAGCTCCCCGCGAGTCCCGGCATCGCGCAGGACTGTTCGATCATCCAGCATCGGGCAGATCATCACCTGGAAGGCCACTGGGATGCCCTCGTCGTGGGCCCGTTGCGCCACCACGGCCGCCAGTCCTCCGCCGGCGCTTTCCCCGCCGACGGCGATGCGGGCGGGATCGATGCCGAGGTCGTCGGCGTGGCGGTGAAGCCAGCGCAGGACTGTCATGCAGTCGTCCAGGCCCGCGGGAAACGGGTGTTCGGGCGCGAGACGGTAGTCGAGTGTGGCGACGACGATGTCCAGATCGCGCGCCAGGCGCGTGGCCGTCGGATGGTTCTGCGCAGCCAGACCCAGCATCATGCCGCCACCGTGGATCCACAGCACGGCCCCGGAGCCACGCCGTCGGCCGCCAGTGGCGTAGAGGAAACCAGTGACGTCCGGGCGGCCGGCCTCCCCGGTGAAGACCTGTGGTGTGGCGCCTCGGCGGATCACGAGGCGGTTCATCAGATCATCCAGCCAGGGCCGCCTCTTCGGCGGCCTTTTGGACGGGATCGGGGGGACGGCGTAGACCAGCGGCGACCGCAGCTCGGGCGCCACCCGTTGCATCGCGGCGTGGCGACGAGCGAGGGTACCGGTCAGCTTCGCCGCCACCGCTCCCACACCCACCGTGGCCACCAGCTGCAGCACCTTGCGCCTCAAGAAGAACCTCCGGTCGACGAATCCACCCTACGGCGGATCCTGGCAGTCCGTCTCCCGAGCCAAACGCAACTGATCTCCGTCGATCGCGACGTGCCCCGCACCGGTCGCTAGGAGCGGACTTCAGCGCAGCTGGCCCGCTGCCTCGTCCTGCCCAAAATGCTCCGCCCAATCGGCTGCCGCCATGCCGAACTGTGCGTCAATCAGGCTCCGGTCTGCGCCGTGGTCAAGTAGCCGGCGGATGACGTCCACCTCCCCGGCTGCCGCCGCGTAGTGGAGGGCGCTCGGGTTGCCGTCGTCGACTGGCACGCCCCGTTCGACCAGGGCACGGACCACATCCCAGTGCCGCAGCCCTGCCTCCTCCACCAGCAGCGACGGCGGCACCACCGCGCCTTCATCCACGAGCCGCGACACCTCGCCGGCATCGCCCCGCCGGGCGGCCGCCACCAGCGGATTTTCCTGCTCATGCTGGGCCTGATACAGATCGCGAAGCAGGCAGACTTCCGCACCGTGCGCCAGCACCTCGCGATTGATGTGAAGGACGAGCCCCGCCATCGATTCGTCCCCGTGGTGCCCCCCTTTGGGACCGAGCGGTCGAAGCAGCGCCTCGTCGTCGAGACTCCTCACACCATCACGCCAGAGGGTGAACGCCTTGTCCAGGAAGGCCAGCGCCTCGTCGGCTGTTGCCGGGAGCGGCTCAGGCCACCAGCGCCTGTCGTACATGATGACGTCGTCGGTGGGGAGTACGCCGTCGGGTAGTGACGGGTCGCCGAAGAACGCCCTCGCCCGGGTCCCGAGCACCTCACACCCGATGTGCGCGATGCGCCAGGCGATGGTGGTGACCGGCGGCACGGGAGGATCGACGGGTGACGCGTCCAGCTGCAGCTCACCCGCACCATCCGGCCGGAGGGTCCACATACCCTCGACGGGCTCCCACCAGTACTCATCATCGGTCAACCCCTGAAGCCGCGGCCACAGGTGCACGTCCCAATAGAACTCCAGCTGGCCCTGCAGTTGCTCACCCCACGTCATGATCCGACGGTAAACGCTCGAGGCCTCCCTTGTCTGCCCATCGGTGGAGACAACGGCCCATGAACTGCCGTGGTTCGAGGCGCCGGTCCTTTCGAACCGGGCGCACAACTTGGAAGCGGGTAAGCCTTCCACGGAGGGGCCCAAGGAGGGATAATCGCCGCAAGGGGGTGGCCCCATGTGGCAACGACGTCCCACGGAGCCGGCTGTTCTCAGCGATGCCAAGAGCCGACTCACCGAGCAACTCGAACGCGCCTGGACCAAGAAGCGCTCCCGTGGCCCGGAGCCCGACGCTGTCCTCCTCGCCCCAGAGATTCTCGACGCCCTGCTGGAGATGACCGGCGGCGTGTGCGCCTACTGCGAACGGGCCCTGGACATCGAGGGCCCGGATGCCGCCGTCGTCACCCACCACCGCCCCACGTGGGGTGCCGTCGGCTCCGCGGGCGACGTGGAGTTGCGGGCCTACTGGTGGCTCACCTACGAATGGGACAACCTCTACCCCGCCTGCGCCGACTGCATCCGCGCCCGCGGCACACGCTTCCCCGTGGTGGGCACGCGGGCTACGTCACTCGATGAACTGGCCACGGAGCAGGCCCTCCTGCTGGACCCGTTGGCGGACGACCCGGACGAGCACCTGCGTTTCGAGCCCGACGGCACGGTGACCCCTCTCACGGAACGCGGCCGCCTCACCAGCGACATCCTCGCGCTCAACCGGGACTTCCTGGTGAAGGCACGGCTGGCTGCCCTGGAGGGGGTGGCGGACGCCGCGGCCTTTCCCACCCTGCGCCGCCAGTTGGGGACCACCCGCCCCCCTCGGCCCAACGCGCGCGCCCCTCTCCCGCCGACGCCGCGGCCGCAGGGACCCACCCTCCCGCCCACCTCGGGAGCGGAGCCGGGCAGCCCCGCCTATGACCTCACCACGAGCATGGCCGGCCCCGAACGGGGCAACTACTTCCAGGCGACGCAGTGGATCGAACGGGTGGTGATCAAGAACTTCCGGCCCATCCGTGACCTCGAGATCGACCTGGCCCGCTCGGCCAGCGAACGCGGGCCCTGGACGGTACTCCTCGGGGAGAACGGCTGCGGGAAGAGTTCCGTGCTGCATGCGATGGCCTTGACGATGATGGGGGGCGAACAGCGGCGCGCGCTGCGGATCGACGCCCGCAAGTTTCTTCGCCACGGCGCCCGGAAGGGGCTGGTCGAGGTCTACCTGCAGGGACGCCCGGATCCCCTGAGGCTGCAGTGGGCCAAGGGCGAGGAGGAGTTCACCGGGCCGGAACCGGTGGCGGCGTTGATGCTCGGTTACGGCGCCACCCGCCTGCTGCCCCGGGAGCCATCGCCGGCCAGTGACGAGCGGGTGGTGCGCGTGGACAACCTGTTCGACCCCATCGCCCCGCTCACCGACCCGTCCTCATGGCTGCTGACCCTGGACGACGACACCTTCGACGACGTCGCGAGCGGCGTCCACGAGATGCTCGCCCTGGACCAGGATGCCGAGCTGCTTCGCGATGGAGACCAGGTGGTGCTGAGGCAGGGTCGGTCACGCTCCGACATCGGCACCCTGAGCGACGGCTACCAGTCGATGGTGGTGATGGCCTGCGACATCCTGCGCAACACGATGCGGCTGTGGAGCCAGTCCGCGTTGGCTGAGGGCATCGTCCTGATCGACGAGATCGGCGCCCACCTGCACCCACGGTGGCGGATGCGCATCGTCACCGCCATGCGCAATCTCATGCCGCGCATTCAGTTCATCGCCACCACCCACGACCCCCTCTGCCTGCGCGGGATCGTCGACGGGGAAGTCGTCGTCATGCGCCGCAACAGTGAGGGCGAGATCGTGACGCTGTCGGACCTGCCGCCGGTCACCGGGATGCGGATCGACCAACTCCTCACCTCCGAGCACTTCGGGCTGGGCAGCACCGACGACCCCGAGGTGACGGAACTGTGGGAGAGCTACTACCGCCTCGTGGCACTCGCACGCCCCACCGACGAGCAGACCACCCGTCTGGCGCGGGTGAGACGCCGGCTCGACGAACTCGAACAGTTCGGCACCACCGAGCGTGAGCGGCTGCTGCTCACGTCGGCCGCCGACTACATCGCCCAGCGCCGGGAAGTGGGCGACACGCTCGCTCCCAGCAACGCGGAAATCACCGCCACCCTGTCGGACCTGTGGGGCAAGTACCTGCCGGAGAGCCAATGATGCGACGCGTCCGACGCCGGAAACCACCGCCCAGCCTCTCCACGCCCAAGACCCTGGCAGAGCGTCAGGAGGCGCTGGATTTCTACGCCGCCTGGGATGGGCAGGCCAAGTATGACCGCTATCGGGCCTACAAGGCACCCGACGTACGCGCCGCATTGGAGGAGGCCTTCGGCGGGAAGTGCGCGTACTGCGAGACCAGCTACGCCGCCACCCAACCCGTGGCCATCGAGCATTACCGCCCCAAGGGAGAGGTGAGCATCGACGGCAAGCGAGTCCCGCCGGGCTACTACTGGCTGGCCAGCGAATGGCTCAATCTGCTGCCCTCGTGCACCGACTGCAACAGTCCCCGGAAACAGGACCTGCCGGACGAGAACCAGGTCAGGACCGCGGGGAAGGCGAACGCGTTCCCCCTCACCTCCGAGGCCACGCGTGCCACGCAACCCGGACAGGAGAAGTTGGAACGCCGGTTGCTGCTGCACCCCTACCTCGACTTCCCCGACAAGCACCTGGAGTTCGTCTGGGGCACCGGCACGGTGGACGACGGGTGGGTACGGCCGCTGCGGGGAAGCCGCAAGGGCGCCTCCACCATCGCCGTCTGCGCGCTCCAGCGCCGCGGGCTGCGTGCAGCACGCCGCGACCGGCTGCTGGACCTGCTCGCCCACCTCGAATCCGTCGTCGAGGCACAAAACAACGTGGTGCGGCACCCCGGCGACCCCGAACTCCTGACCCAACTGGAGCGACGTCTCGCGGAGGTAAGCCGATTCGTCGCCGACCACGCCCCCTACAGCACCATGTGCCGCCAGGTGGTGGCGAGCTACCGCAACAGACTCTTCGCAGACCAGGAGCCCTCATGACCACCACACCCAACTCCGCGTTCGCGGCGCCGAAACTGAACTGCGACATCATCATGAAGGGCGGCATCACCAGTGGCGTGATCTATCCCCGGGCCGTGGCGGAACTCGCCAAGACCTACAGGTTGAGCCAGGTGGGTGGCGCCTCCGCGGGCGCCATCGCGGCGGCCGCCGCCGCAGCCGCAGAACTCGGACGAGACGCCGGAGGCTTCGAGGAGCTCGACCGGATGCCCGACGAACTGGCCGCCGTCGGCGCCAACGGCAAGTCAAGATTGGCGTCGTTCTTCCAGCCGACGCGCACCGCCGCCCCCCTGTTCCGCCTGTTGTTCGCGGTGGCCGACGCAGAGGGCGGCAAGGCGGGCGTCCTGATGGGTGGCTTGCTGCGCAGTTTCTGGAAGGAGGCGCTCCTCGGCGCCTTGCCCGGTGTGGTGATCGTCGTCCTGGGCGCACTGGGTGAGGGGATCGCCGCGCTCGCGGGCGTGGTCGGTGGCCTGTTGCTGTTGCTGCTGGGGGTGGCGGCCGCCGTCGTGCTGGGAGCGATGCGGAGCTTCGGCCGCGTCGCCGAGGACGGCTTCGGCATGTGCACCGGCATGGAAGGCGACGGATCCGGTGATGCCCAGGCCCTCACGCCATGGCTCTACGAGAAGATCCAGTCGCTGGCGGGTCGAGCCTCCGGGGCACCCCCGTTGACGTTCGGCGACCTCCACGAAGCTGGTGTCACACTGCGGGTGATGACCACCAACCTGACCCGCCATCAACCGATGGCGATGCCCTGGTCCACGGGGGAGTACTACTTCGACCCCGACGAGATGCGCGGCCTGTTTCCGGCCGAGGTGGTGGACTGGATGCTGGCTCATCCACCCGCGCTGGATGCCGACCCTGCCAAGGACTTCGAGACCCGGCTGACGCGCCTCCAGGCGGGCAGGCTGCGCCCCTGGCCTTCGGGGCCGGACCTGCCCGTGATCGTGGCGACGCGCATGTCGCTCAGCTTCCCCGCACTAATCTCCGCCGTCCGCCTGTGGGCCGTCGACTACACCTCACCGGAGAACTGGCGCACCTCGGCGAGCCTGCCGAATTGGCGGAAGGCGAATCCGGACGGCACGATCGAGGGCGCGGCCGCGGCGCTGCCTGCTCCCACCTTCTCGAGTGTGTGGTTCACCGACGGCGGACTGTGCGCCAACCTGCCCGTGCACTTCTTCGACACTCCTCTTCCGAAGCACCCGACGTTCGCCTTCAACCTGGGAACGTTCCCGGAGGGAAGGCAGAAGTCGCACGACCAAGCGGACAACAGCTACCTGCCCACCAGCAATCTGGGCGGGCTCCAGCGGCCGTGGTTTCCCCTGCCGACGACGGGCATCGGCGCCTGGGGCTCCTTCGCGGCCCTCATGGTGCACACCGCCCGCGAGTGGGTGGACGGGGCGCAACTGGTGATGCCCGGCTACCGCGACCGCATCGTCACGGTCCACCACGACCACTCCGAGGGCGGCATGAACCTGTCCATGCCGTCGCAGGTGGTCCAGGACCTCGCCGAACGCGGCAAGCTCGCCGCGGTCAAGCTGGTGCACGCCTTTGCCGGCGACCAGCCGGGAAGGGTGCCCGCCAAGGGGTGGGACAACCATCGCTGGGTGCGGTTCCGCACGGCAACCTCGGGGCTGGCCCAATGGTTGGTGCCCTTCGAACGCAACTACCGGGACACCACCTCCGGCGGCACACCCTATGGCGGCTTTGCTGGACCCGGGGCCGACGCGCCACTGCCGTCCTACCGGCTGGGCACGTCGGAGCGGGATGCGCTCAACGAACGAACGGCGGGGTTGCTGCACCTGTCCGCCTCTTGGAGCGGCGACGCACCGACTTCCTCCGAGCCCAAGCCCGCACCCCGGCTCCGGTTGGTGCCGGACGACGGCACTGCCGCGGGGCTGGACGTGACGAACTGAGCTCACCGCCGGCCCCTGGGCTCACGTGGGAATCCTGGGCTGGCGCCCTCCTCTGCGCGGCGTAGCCCGTGCCCTGTACCGGGGGCGCCACCTCAGGTGGTGAGCCGCGGCCCTAAGTCGTCGGCACCGTGGGGAACCGATCCCACACCCGGTGCATGGCCAGCAGGTCGGCCAATTGTTTGACAGCCGCAACCGGTTTGTCGACGACGATGCCGCGTGCCTCCTCGGGGACACCGGCGGCCACCAGCACGTCGGTGGCCTCCGGCGCCACCGCGATCGCCTTGCTGTGCCGGAACATCTCGGCCACCATCTTCACCACCCGCGGGTCAATGGGCTTGCCCGAGGTGGAGTGCCCGCCCTTCGCATCGAACGACGGGATCGCATCGGGAGCCGGAGCGGGGGCCTCGAGCACCAGGACGGCATCGAACTCGATGGAGGCAGCCGTCAGGAAGGAACGGTCCACCACGATGTCACGCAGCTTTCCGGATCGGGGGGCGGTCACGAATGCCAGCATTCCCGCGGCCATGATGGCCTCCTGGGCCGCCTTGATCTGCTTCGGCGCCGTGTCCAGGTCCACGACCACCGCCACCTTCCGGCCGGTCACCGGCCACTCCTGACCCACTTGGGAGACGGCAGGGCTGGGGATGACGTCCAAGGCCGGGGGTATCGTCGGTTCCGGGATGGGCAGTCCCAGGCCGCGGGCCACTTCGGCGCACAGGTCCCCGTCGATGTTGGCCAGGCACTGCAGTTGCCGCATCCGGATGGCTTCCTCGTAGACCTTTCCAAGTTCGAAGGTGTAGGCCTCCACCAGGTGCCGGTACTCGATAGGACTGAGGGAGCGCACGAACATGGTGGCCTGGCTGAAGTGGTCGTCGAAGCTCGCCGATACCTCCCTCACCTTGTTTCCCTCCACGCGCTGCGGCACGTCGATGAAGGCCGCCTCGTCGGTCAGAGACGGGTTGTTGCCGTCCA
>CAZPSO010000079.1:0-10615 GCA_964588895.1 uncultured Tessaracoccus sp. | reverse complement strand
CAGGGAGACCACGCTCATGGCGAACATGGCCCCGTAGTTGGAGCTGGACTGGGCGTCGATGAATCCCATCAGGGCCAGGGAGACGGGGAAGTTGTCGCGGCTGCGGAGGTAGATCAGCGGCCCGAAGAAGTCTCCCCAGGTCCAGATGAATGTGAAGATGGTGGTGGTGGCCAGGGCCGGGATCATCAACGGGAGCGTGACCTGCACGAAGGTGCGAAGGTGCCCGGCGCCGTCCATCCGGGCGGCCTCGAACAGCTCGTTGGGCAGGGAGCGGATGAACTGGACCATCAGGAAGATGAAGAACGATTCCACCGCCAGGAACTTCGGCACGATCAGGGGCAGGAAGGTGTCCAGCCATCCCAGGGAGCGGAACAGGATGAACTGTGGCACCAGCACCACGTGGAAGGGCAGCAGGATGGTGCCCAGCATCACCGTGAAGTAGACGGGCCGGAACCGGAAGTCCAGGCGGGCGAAGGCGTAGGCGGCCAGGGAGCAGGAGATCAGGTTGCCGATGATGGCGCCCAGCACCAGGATGCCGGAGTTGATCAGGAAGTGGTGGAACGGCAGCACCTGGGCGTCCCACCCGTGGATGTAGTGCTCCAGGGACAGATCCGTGGTGAAGATGCTGAGGTCGGAGAAGATCATGTGGTTGGGCTTCAGCGAGGAGATGACCATCCAGATCAGCGGGTAGATCATCAGCAGCGACAGCGCGATCAACGCCGTGTGCTTCAGCAGGCTCTTCCACCACGTGTTCGTGCGCCGACGGGGCCGCCGCAGCGGGGGAGCGGCGACCACCTGGGTTTGCAGGTCTGTGCGCGTGAGATCAGTCATCGTAGAACACCCAATACTTGGAGAGCCAGAAGTGGGCTGCGGTCAGCAACCCGATCACGATGAGCAGCATCCAGGCCATGGCGGATGCGTAGCCCATGTCCAGGCGTGAGAACGCCTGCTGGTAGAGGTACAGCGTGAAGAACAAGGTGGAGTCCGACGGTCCACCGGTGCCGCCGGAGACCACGTAGGCCTGTGTGAAGTTCTGGAACGCGAAGATGGTCTGCAGCACCAGGTTGAAGAAGATGATGGGGGTCAGCAGCGGCAGGGTGATCATGAAGAACTGCCGCATCTTGCCGGCCCCGTCCACGCTGGCCGCCTCGTAGTACATCTCCGGGATCTGGCGCAGGCCGGCCAGGAAGATGATCATGGGGGAGCCGAAGGTCCACACGTTGAGCACGATCAGGGTGCCCAGGGCGTAGTCGGGGTGGGCCACCCAGCCGGGGCCCTCGAAACCGAAGACGGCCAGGAAGCTGTTGACCAGGCCCTCCTTGCCGAAGACCTGCCGCCACAGGATGGCGATGGCCACCGAACCACCCATCAGGGACGGCAGGTAGAACACCGAGCGGTAGATGGGCAGGCCCTTGAGGCCCTTGTCGAGGATGACGGCCACGAACAGCGCCAGCGCCAGCAGGATCGGCACGCTGACGAACACGTACTCCAGCGTCACCCGCATCGACGTCCACAGGCGGTCGTCGTTCCACATCCGCACGAAGTTGTCCACCCCGGCGAACTCGGGGGGTTGCAGCAGGTTGTAGTCGGTGAACGCCAGGTACAGCGACGCCAGGATCGGGCCGGCGGTGAAGCCGACGATGCCGATGATCCAGGGGGCCAGGAACAGGTGGCCCGCCAGGTTGTCCTTGTACTTGCGTTTGACCTTGGGCGCGCCGCGCGTCGTCTTGGCCTGCTTGGCCATGTCGCGGAACTCACTGAGGGCGCTCATTGGACCTCCTTCTCGACGCTGATGGTGCCGTCCCCCTCGCGAAGCGGTATCAGGACTGCTCGTTCGTGGGGGGTCTGGTTGGGGGTGTGGACGGTGAGGAACGGTTGTCCCTCGAAGGTGGTGAAGATCATGCCGTGTCCGCCGTCGGATGAGAAGAGGGGCTCCGGCTGGTGCTCCCACGGGCCGAGCACCCCTCCGGAAGTTGACCGCGCCACCCCCTGGGCGTAGCTGCCGCCGGCGAAGCTGGCCCACAGCATCAGCAGGGTGCCGTCGGTGGTGCGGTGGAGGAAGGGGCCGTCGGTGACGTGCCCGGGGCCGTGGCGGGGGGAGTTGACCTGGTGGGCCCACGGGGCGCTGGAGGCGGCGAATAGCTCGATGGGCTGCCCGACGGCGTGGCTCAGGTCTGCCGCCAGCTGCACCGCGCACACGGTGCCGTCACCGATCTGGACCCATTCGTGGCAGAAGACCATCCAGGGGGTCTCGTCGGCCTCCACGTGGAGGGTGCCGTCCAGGCATTCCCACTCCGACGGCGTCACGGGCCCGTCGCTGTGCGGCCGGAAGGGGCCGGTGGGGGAGTCGGCGGCCAGCACCTGGGTGCCGCGGGCCACGCCGTCGGCCTTGAAGGTGGCGAACATGTAGTAGCGGCCCCGGTATTCGTGGACCTCGGGGGCCCAGAAATTCTGGTCGGCCCAGAAGTCCGGATCCGGCCGGAACGCGGGGAACGGGCCCTCCCAGGTGGCGAGGTCGGCGCTGGTGTAGCAGTCGAAGCCGGTGGCCGGCCCCCGCCAGATGTCCTTGTCCGTGGAGCCGAACAGCAGGTAGCGGCCCTGATCGGGCAGCGGCAGCACGAACGGATCCCGGATCTGGATGTCGGCGAGGTGCAGGGGCATGGCGGTCCTTGGGCTCAGTACTGGGGCGGGATGAACCCGACGCGCTGGCTGCGGCCGGGCTCGTCCAGGTGGATGCGTTCGTTGGGGTGGGGGGTCAAGTGGATCTCGCGGGAACCGGTGCGCAGCGTCCCGGCCACGGGACGCGCGGTCATCCCCACCACGGTGGTGGGCTCACCGGCGCGGTCCAGTTCCACACGCCAGCCGCGGGGGAACTCCAAGTGGGGCTGGCCGTCACGGTGCAGGTGGACCATTTCGTCGTCGGCGGCCATCTCCAGGTGGTGGGCGCCGACGGTGCGGGCGTAGGCCACCTGGGTGGCCGCGGCACCGTGGTCCAGACGGGTGGGGGCCAAACCGGTGACCATCGCGCCGGTGGCGGTGGGCAGGATGCCGAAGTTGCGTTCCACGGCGTCCAGGAACCACAGGATGGCCGGGGAGTAGACCGACGTGAAACCGGCCTCCCCGCTCCAGCCGTCGAAGCACTGGGGGAAGCTCTCCGCGCGGATGACCGCGCCCAGCAGGGGACGGGTGGCCAGGGCCAGTTCGGCGACGTGGCCGTGGTGGTCGAAGGCGTGGGGGGCGCGGATCTGGGTCAGCATGTTGACCGGTCCGGCCCAGGAGTTGCGGGTGTGGTCGGCGTCGAAGCGGGGATCGTCCATGGCGATCGAGGTGAAGCCGTGGTGGCTCAGGAACCGCCCGGTGTGCATCAGGTGGCGGCGCAGGGCGGTGGCGAACAGTTCGTCGTCGGCCTGCTCGCAGGCCAGGACGCGCAGCAGCACGTCGGAGTCGACGCGCACGTGCTGGCCGGTGGCGTCCAGGTCGTGGAAGAAGGCCGCGTCCTGGTTGAAGCAATGCTCGTAGAGCGCCTGGGTGGAGGCCTCCGCGCGGTCCTGCCAGGGCTGCGGGTCCTCGCCGAGCGCCTCGGCGATGCGGGCCAGGTAAGTGCGCTGGCAGGCGATGTTGGCGGTGAGGTCCGGGGCCACGAGGGGGAGTCCGGGGATCTCGGGGTCGTAGCGGGTGGCGTCGCCGTGGAGGCAGCGGTCCGGGGCGAACCAGAAGCGCGGCGACATGTCGTGGCCGGTGTCGAAGGTGCAGAACGCCTCCACGGCCCCGGTGCCGCGGGTGTTGCGGTGGGTGGCGATCCACTGGTCGTAGCGGGCCATCGCGTCGTACATGGTGCGCAGCCAGGCGGCTTCGGCGTCGGTGAGGGTGGCGGGGTCCTCGCGGTGGAGCAGGTGGTGGTTCCACACGGAGCGCGCCAGCGGCGTGACCAGCTGGATCTGCGTGAAGGCAGGCCCGTCGGCGGTCACCTTGTAGGGGATCAGGCCGTCGTCGCGCTGGTGCGTGGCGAACTGCTGGAACGTGTGGTGCGCGATCCGGGGCGCGAACCGGGAGAGCACTTCGGTGTTGATGGTGCCGGTGCTCTCCAGCCAGGTGCCCCAGTAGTTGCCGCCCTCGCTCAGCACCGCCACCCCGTCCACGAGCGGGTTGATGCAGCGCTCCAGCTCGGCCAGTGCCTGGTGCCAGCGGGCCTCCAACGGTCCGCCGACGGCGGCGAAGGCAACCCCCTGGGTGCGCAATTCATCGCCCAGCGGACCCTCGAGCCCGGCCCGACGCGCGGGCTCAGCGGCCCGCAACCGGGCGAATACCTCGTCGAATCGCACACTCACTCCTGTCGGCTGTGTCTGGAGCCATGGCCTTCACATCCGCCGGTCCTGGGCCTGCGATGGGCTGGCGGGGCTCGACAGGCCCAGCCCCCGGATCGGGTGGCTGAGCCTGCCGAAGGGATGGATCAGGCCAGCTGCTGCTCCATGTAGTCGATCCAGTACTCCACTGCCTCGTCCACCGTGCGGTTGCCGAACAGCACGTCGGATTCCATGCGCTGCGAGAGGCTGTTCATCTCGGCACCACCAGCGGGCTGCGGGGGAGCGACGACGCCGCTTTCCAGCACGTCCTGCAGGTAGGTGGCGGCGATGGCGCTGTGGGGATCGAGCAGGGGCTCGATGTGGGCCAGCACATCAGGGTTGAACTGCAGGCCACGGTTGGCCAGGATCAGCTCGGCCGCCTCGTTGTCGTTGAGCAGGAAGTCCATCAGCATGGCCGTGGCCTCGGGGTGCTCGGTGTTGGCGTTGATGGACCAGAACTGCGACGGCAGGACCGCCACGCCCGGGTTGTCCGTGTCCGTCGGGGGCAGGATCATCGTGACCTCGTCGTCGCCGAGAGCGGCGGTGTAGGCCTCCAGCTGGTTGCTGTAGCCGAACGACAGGGCGGCGGCGCGGGTGCCGAAGAGGCTCATGTCGGGGGTGACCGTGTGGTGCTCGACGACCACCGAGGGGTCAGCGATGGCACCGGACTCGGCCCACTCCACTTCCTTCTCGTACCAGGTGGCGAGCTCCTCGGCGGTCACGGCCAGGTTGCCGTCCCAGTCGTAGAGGCCGATGTCGTTGAGCTGCGAGATGTAGGTGGCGATGATGTCCTGGATGCGCAGGTCCAGGCCCACCACGTCGGAGTTCTCGGTGATCTGGGCGGCCTTCTCGGAGAACTCGTCCCACCCGACGTTCTCGGACAGGCGCTCCACGCCGGCCTCGTCGAACAGGGTGTGGTTGACCAGCAGGCCGATGGCGTTGCCGCCGGTGGGCAGGCCGTAGAGGACGTCGTCCACCGTGGCGTTGGTGGTGGTGAAGTCTTCGTAGGGGTCCAGGGCGACGTGCTCGGAGACGGTGGACAGGTCCAGCAGCTGGCCCGCGCCGCCGTACTCCTGCGGCAGGGCACCACCCAGGGTGAACAGGTCCGGGCCCACACCGGCAGCGAAGTCGGTGGACAGGCGGGTGAACAGGTTCTCCGGGTCGCCCGTGGGTTCGGCGGCGATGGTGATGTTCTCGTGGCGCTCCATGAACAGGTCGAAGACCTCGTCCATCATGCGGGCGCGCTCGTCGTTGCCCCACCAGGAGACGGTGAGCGTGATCTCTTCGTCGGGGTTGTAGCCCTCGCCGTTGCCGTCAGCGTCTCCGTCGGTGGTGTCGCCGCCGCAGGCGGTCAGGGCCAGCGCACTCACCAGGAGCCCGCTGACCAACAGTCGGGACTTGCGTGTGAATGAGGTCATCATTGGTCCTCTTCCATGTAGGGGCTCGTGGTCGAGCCGATCTCTCTCCTCAAGCAGGCGCGTGAAAGCCCTTTCACTCACCTACTAGGGATGCTAGGAGGGAAAAGTTGCGTAGTCAAACATAATTATCGTTAAACCTCCGAAATCTTTTCCGAAACCCATCGTGCGCCCAGGGTTGGCTATCTCCTGGGTCATTCTGGAGTGCCGGCCGTGTTGCCGCGACCCACGTCCCGTCGGCGATGAGTGCGCTATCTATATGCATACGTGCGGGCCTCCCGAATATGGCGAGGCCCGCACGTATTCATATAGATAGCGAGTGGGTGGAGGAACCCGGGGGCAGTTTCCGTTCCAGGCCGGGCAGCCGCAGGATGCCCCGCATGTCGCCGGAGATGGCGACGTCCACGCTCACCTGGTCACCCTCGCGGCGCCAGCCGACGGTGATGCTGCCGCGCGGGGTGCGCCGTCGGAATTCGACGTGGTCCACGGACGCCGGGAAGGTGGGCCGGATCTCGAAGGTGGTCCAGCCCGGCGAGGTGCGACGCAGCCCGGCGAGGTCCTCGTAGAGCCACTTGGCGCCGGCCCCCTGGAAGTAGTGGGCGTGGCTGCGGTCGATGGGGCCCCAGTGCTCCAGCAGCGTGGAGTGGCCGGCCAGGCGCCAGGCCTCGAAGGAGGGGCCGACGGGATTGCCCGCCACCCGCACCGCCACCTCCGCGTGGCCCTGTCGGGCCAGGAGCCCGTACAGCTCCGAGCCGCCGATGCATCCCAGGTTGTGGTGCCAGTTGCGGGCCTCGAGATCGGCCAACAACCCCTCCAGCAACGCGTCCCGCGAGGATTCCGGCGCGAGGTCCCACGCCAGCGCCAGCACCGATGGTGCCTGCCGGTATTCCGGGCTGGTGGCGTACCGGGATCCCTCCAGGAATACCCGGTTCAGGCTGTCGGTCAGGCGCGGACTCGCGGCGGCGGCCAGCTCCCGCAGGCTAGGCTCCAGGTTTAGCTGCGTGGCGGTCAACCGTGTCAGGGCATGGGCCAGGGCGGCGGTGGAGTAGAACCGGACGTCCTCGGGTGGGGGGCCGGGTGTGCCGGGGGAGAGGTAGTCGCCCAGCACCCCGACGGCGAGGCCGTCGGCATCCAGCAGTGAGAGCTCGCGCTCCAGCCAGGCCCGGATGGCGGGGGTGTGGCGGGCCAGCAGCGCCGCATCACCGGTCTCCTCCGCCAGTTCGAGCGCGATCAACGGCAGCGCGACGGTCCATTCCGGGGCCGGGGCGCATTCGCCGTCGTAGCCCCAGTCGGCGGTGGGGGCGATCACCGGCAGCTGCCCGTCGGAGAGTTGCCCGTCGGTCAGGTCGTCCAGGAATTTGTCCAGGATGGAACCCGCATCCAGCGTGTGGAGGATGGCGCGGGCTGCGATCTGCGCGTCGCCGGTCCACCCGTTCTTCTCGTAGGTGGGGGTGTCGGTGGGGACGTGGTGCAGGTTGGCCAGCACGGTGGCGGTGAACGCGTCGTGCCACCAGGTGAGCGTGGGATGCGAGCTGGTGAACTCGCCGACGCGCGCCACGTCGGCGTGCGCCTCCACGGCACGCACCAGGGACGGGTCTTCGATGCCCGTGACCTCCAGGTACCGGAAACCCTTGTAGGTGAACCGCGCCTCCCACGGAGTGCTCGTGTGCACCTCGTCGGTCTGGAACCGGGGGCTGGAGACGTGGATGTTGCCGGTCAACAGCTCCTGACCGGAGGGGGCGAGCCGCTCGGAGTGCACGATGGTGAGATCCACCGGCGCCGACGGCTCCACGCGCGCCCAGCCCGCGATGACCCGGCCCACGTCCCCGATCCACCGCGACGGGCCCACCTGCCGCCACGCCAACTCGTGCGTGTCGATCACGCGCACGGGGGCGTGCCGGAGGAGCCGCAGCTGACCGTCGTAGGTGGTGATGTGCGCCGGCGCCCAGCCCGAGGCGTCGAACCCGGGCAGGCGCCAGCCATCCGGCTCGAGCCGCTCGTCGAAGGACTCGCCCTCGTAGAGCGAGTCGAACGTGGTGCCGCCCGTGCTGGTGCGCCACGACCCGTCCGTGCGCCCCACCACCTGTCCGTCCACCTCCAGCTCCAGCCACAGCGCCGGCCGCGCCCGCCACGGGGCCTGGTGCCAGTCCCAGGCGGAGGGCACCTCCATGTCGAAGAAGCCGCGGCCCAGCCCGACGCCCACCGCCCAGCTGGCCTGCCCCAGGAACTGGCTCACGTCCCACTCCACCACGCCCACGGCGCGGTCGTACTGGGTCTGCCCCGGCACCAGCCGGTCCGGGGAGGCGGGCTGCCCATTGATGGTCACGTCGGCATAGCCCAGGGCCGCCACCCGCAGGCGGGCGCGAACACCGTCGGGCACCTCGAATTCGGCCCGCAGCAGCGGGGCCGCCCGCGAGGTGCCGGCATCGGTGATCCAGTGGGTCAGTTCAGTCACGGGCACCATCATGGCACCCGTCCCGACTCAGCCTTCCTGGCGTCCCCAGAACCCGTCAGCGGCGAACAGGCGCTCCACGATCGTCTCCAACACCCCGGCCTCCAGTGCCACGTCGAGGACGGTGTAGCGCTGCCGGATGGTCTGGGCGCGCTGGTAGGTGTCCCTGAACCGCTGCCAGTCCAGGTGGACGTCGGCGGGATGGGCGGGCGCGCCCACCGCCCGCAGCCGTCGCTGCAGTTCCTCGGCCGGCAGCAACTGCTCGCGCAGCCGGGGGACCAGGCCGTCCCAGATGTCCACCAGGGTGGTCAGCCGCGTCCGCAGCTGCTCGGCGGGCACCCACTTGGCCAGGGTTTGCGCCACGGATTCGTCCACCACGGGCGAGCCGGCGTTCAGCTCGCGGACACGGGCCTCCGCGTCCTCCTGCGAGCCCCACGCGGCCACCGCCGCATCGACGTCGAGGTTGCCGATGTCCATGGACAGCAACACCTCGTACAGGGCCGCGATGGCGACCGTACCCACGCCCACCTTGAAGCCGTGCGAGAGGCGCGGCGGTGGGAGGTCGACCCCGTGCCCCTCCATCTCCCACAGGTGGCTGAACTGGTGCTCCGCGCCGGAGGCCGGCCGCGACGAGTGGTGCGCCTGCATCGCCAGCCCCGACATCACCAGACCGTCCACCAGTTCCGCGACGGCGTCGGGATCGGCCTGCGACAGCGCCTCGGGCCGCGACAAGGCGTGCCGCAGGGGCCCCTGCACCTTCTCCCAGACTGGCCAATCGATGGGTTCGACGCCCAGGACGTCGGCCAGGATCCAGTCGGCTCCCGCCGGCACCTTGCCCAGCAGGTCGCCGTAGCCGGAGGCCGTCATGCGCTGGGGTGCGGCCGCCAGGATGTCCAGGTCCGCGACGCACCCGCGCGGCGCCGGGCAGCTGAGGGTCTGCTTGATCCCGTCCACGGCGATCGAGGAGCCGAAAGCGGTGTAGCCGTCCATGGAGGCGGCGGTGGGCACCACCAGGTAGCTGCGGTCCAGTTCACTCGCGGCGCGTTTCACGATGTCGTTGAGCGTTCCCGCCCCGACGGCCACGGGGATGGCGTCGGTGCTCTCCAGCTCCCGGCGGAGCTGCTCGATGTTGGAATACTCCGCGTAGAGCTCGGGCTCGCCGGGGAAGACGTGGGGCTCGAGAGCGCGAACTCCGACGCTCAAGAGCGCAGCGTGCACACGGTGGCCGGCCACCTCCATGGTGCGTTCGTCGGCCACCACCACGGCCTGGCGCTCGCCGAACAACTCTTTGAACACGTCGCCCACCACGTCGACAGCGCCGGGACGCAGCAGCACCACCATGGTGTCCGGGGCCTCCGCGAGGGCCTGGGTGATCAGGTCGGTCATTTCTGTGTCCTTGGCCCATGAGAGTGGGGCTCGTGGCTCGAGGGAAATCCTGTCGGGGCGGCGGCAGGCGGGCGCCCGGTCATGAGTCGTCCGCCTCGCTCCAGCCCAGTTCGTCCCAGATCTGTTGCGGGATGAGCCGGTCGATCCGGTCGAGGACGTAGGTGGGGCGGTTCTGTGTGGGGAGCCCGGTCACGTCGTTGGCCGTTGCCTCCCCGGTCAGGACCAGGGCCGACGGCATGCCGGCGTCCAGGGCCATCTGGATGTCGGTGCCCAGGCGGTCGCCCACCATGACAGCGTGGCGCTCGTCGATGTCCAGGCCGGCCATGGCCTCGTGGAGCATGATCGGCGACGGCTTGCCCAGGCTGACGGCGCACTTGGTGTTGGTGCTCGCCTCGATCGCGGCCGTGATGGCGGCGCAGTCCGGTTCCCCGCGACCCCCGGGGAAGGGGCAGAAGCGGTCCGGGTTGGTCTGGATCAGGAAGGCCCGCTTGTGGAACCAGATGGCGTCGAAGGCGATCTGCAGTTTTCGGTAGTCGAAGCTGCGGTCGTAGCTGGCGATCACGATGTCGATCTCGGAGGCGTCCTCGCTGAGCCGGAAGCCCGCCTCGCGCAAAGCGTTGATCAGGGGTTGCTCCGCGATTGGGAACAGGACCGCGTCCGGGTGGTGCTGCTCCAACCACCGCACGGTGGTCACCACCGTATTGGCAATCTCCGCGCGTTCGGTGGCCAGCCCCAGGCCGCCCAACTTCTCCTGGTACTGGCGGGGATCCTTCGTCGCGTTGTTCGACAGGAACCGCACGGGGATCTCCAGCTTCCGCAGCGCCTCGACCATGCGCCGGGCCCCGGGGAGCAGTTCGTCGCCCAGGAAGATGGTGCCGTCCAGGTCGAAGACGTAGGCGTCGTGGAGTGCGGTCGGGTAGTTCAGAACCCGATCCATGTCATCGGCGACGATGATGACTCAGTCGGTCTGCGGCTCGTAGGAGCAGATGGCGTCCACCTTCGCGGCGGATGCCGACGAG
>CAZPSO010000078.1:0-10644 GCA_964588895.1 uncultured Tessaracoccus sp. | reverse complement strand
CCTTCAGCATCATCATCTGAACACCCAGCACTGCCATGTCAGCTCCAATTCTCGTAGGTTTCCTCCCCATGCTATGGCGACCATCCGCACCGCATGGCTGCTTGCCAAGAGTTGCTCTACTTCGGCACCTAGACTGGAGGCCATGTCGGCCGAGCAGCGAACCCAACGTTCCCCGCTGGTGACCGCGCTCTGCGTCATCGGCGCCCTGCTTGCCGTCATGTGGGGGCTGGAGGCCATCGACCAGGCCACCCGCAACTCGCTGGATGCCTACGGCATCCGTCCGCGCGACGTCGATTACCTCCCCCACCTGTTTTCCGCCCCATGGCTGCACTTCGGCTGGGGCCACCTCATCAACAACACCATCCCGTTCCTGGTGCTGGGAGTTCTCAACTTTCTGGCAGGCGTCACCCGGTGGCTGGTGACCACCGCCAGCTCCATCCTGTCCTCGGGTCTGTTGGTGTGGCTGATCGCCCCGGCGGGGACCATCACGGCAGGCGCCTCGGGAGTCGTCTTCGGCTGGCTGGCCTACCTGCTGGTGCGCGGTTTCTACACCGGCAAGCTGGGCCAGATCGCCCTGGCCGTGGTGGTGTTCCTCTTCTACGGCGGCATCCTGTGGGGAGTGCTGCCGGGCGCCGCCGGTGTCAGCTGGCAAGGCCACCTCGGTGGCTTCATCGGTGGGGTGCTTGCGGCGTGGTGGCTGCACAGCCGCGCGCGTCGGCGCGACGTCCGCGCCGCGAGCTGACCGGCTAGATGTTGAACTCGGGCATGAGCGGCACCTCACGCAGGCCCGAGAAGAGGTCGTCCTCGGGGATCATGGTGGGCACCTTCGAGATCACCAACTGGTAGTCCTCGGTGGGCCAGCCCATCTTCTGGATCTCCAGCGGCACGGCGAACCAGGCCCCGTCGGGGTCGATCTGGGTTTCGTGGGCCTTCAGGGCCGCGTCGCGCACCTCGTAGTAGTCGGCGCAGTCGATGAAGGTGGTGAGTCGCCCGTCGGAGAACGGGTCCTCGTCACGGATCGGGACGCGTTGTTGGGACTCGATGCCGTGCTCGTGCATCAACTGCTCCAGGGCGGCATAGCGGCGGCGGTGGAAGCCCATGTGGTAGTACAGCTTCGCGGCCTGCCAGGCGTCGCCGTGCTCGGGCCACCGCGACGGGTCGGCCGCTGCCTTGAACGCCTCCATGGTGATCCTGTGGCACATGATGTGATCGGGGTGCGGGTAGCCGCCCCGTTCGTCGTAGGTGGTCACCACGTGCGGTTTGAAGTCGCGCATCACCCGCACCAGCGGCCCTGCGGCGTCCACGGGATCCTGCACACCGAAGCAGCCCGGCGGCAGGGGCGGAAGCGGGTCGCCCTCGGGGAACCCGGAGTCGACGTATCCCAGCCACACCTGCTCAATGCCAAGGATTTCCCGCGCACGCGCCATCTCGTTGCGTCGGATCTCGGCGATGTTGCGCTCGATTTCCGGGTTGCCCTCCAGCTTCGGGTTGAGGATGGAGCCGCGTTCGCCCCCGGTACAGGTGGCCACCATGACCTGTACGCCCTCGGCCACGTACTTGGCGGTGGTGGCCGCGCCCTTGCTGGACTCGTCGTCGGGATGCGCATGCACGTGCAGCAGGCGTAGGGGGCCCTTCGAAGTCATGGGGGCCATTGTTGCGGAAGGGGCCGACCGGAGGCCACCTGTCCACCGATGGCACAATGGGGGCCGTGACCGAACCCTCAGCCGACGCCCGCATCGCCGCCCGCTACCCCGGACGCTCTGCTGCGGACCTGCTGATCGCCGGGGTCGCCGTCGTCGGGCTGCTCGTGGCCATCGCGCTCGTGGTGTGGGCGGGCCTGGAACGCTCCACTCCCGCCGTGGCCGCCATGGTGCGATCCTTCGACGTGCAGAGCGCAGACCTGACCGTGGCGGAGATCGTGGTCCAACGCGAGGTCCCTTCGCAGGCCGCCACCTGCCTGGTCTTCGCGCAAGCCCCCTCGTACGAGCGCGTGGCAGAATTCGACCTCCAGATCCCGCCCGGCACCGAAAAACTGACGCAGATGGACGTCGACGTGAAGACGATCAAGGAAGCCACGTCGGTTTCGATCGAGAACTGCCGAATTGCCGACTGATAGACTGTCCCGATGTCCGAACAGACCCCAGATACCGAGACAGTGTGGCTCACGCAGGAGGCGTTTGACGGCCTGCGCTCCGAGCTGACCACCCTCAAGACCGAAGGCCGACCCGAGGTTGTTGCCCGCATTGCGGCCGCCCGTGAGGAGGGCGACCTCAGCGAGAACGGGGGTTACCATGCCGCCCGCGAGGAGCAGGGCCAGATGGAGGGACGCATCCGCCAACTGGAACAACTCCTGCGCACCGCGAAGGTCGGGCATCCCGAGGGAGACGCGGACGAGGCCGGTCCCGGCAAGATCGTGACCGTGGCCTTCGACGGTGACGAGGACGACACCGAGACATTCCTGCTGGGTTCACGCGAGGTGATCGGCACCGACGGTTCCGTCGACCACGCCGTCTCCCCGCAGTCCCCCATGGGCGCCGCCGTCACCGGCGCCAAGGTGGGCGAGGACGTCTCCTACGAAACGCCCAATGGCAAGACGATGACGGTGAGGATCCTCGAGGTCCGCACCCACTGAGGGGTCACCCCAGGCCAGCGATCAGCTGCGCCGCGACGTCGGCGGTGATCTCGCCAGCCTCCACCCGCTTCAGGATCTGTTCCCGCGGGGACATGGATTCGGTACGTTCACCGGCCGCTCGACGGGGATCGGCAGCGGAGTCTGCGCTGTCGGCCGGCGTGAGATCCAGCTTGGCGAGCACCGCGTCCAGCCGGGCGCGCGCCGTCGGGTAGGACACCCCGAGGTGCTTCTCGACGTCCCGCAGGTTGCCGCGGGAGGCCAGGAACACCTTCAGCATCTCCAGCTCCGAAGCCTCCAGTGCGCAGAACTCGCAGCTGGCGAACTCTCCGGCCAGCTCGCTGCCGCAGCTGAGGCAGCCCTTGCGGATGGTGATCAGCTGGTCACCGCACACGGGGCAGTTGGCGGGGGCGTGGTGCAGGTGGCGGTTCATCAGTTTTCCTCCTTGATGCTGGCCATCCCCATCACGACGCTGACGTCCAGCCTGGCCGAGCCGTTGCCGACGGTGTACTCGTCCACGTTCTCGCTGTCACCCGGCCAGGAGATCCGGCCCATCCTCGCCTCGCCGCGGATGGTCACGTTGGCGCCCTGCGTCAGATGGACCGACAGGCTGCCGGACTCTACGCGCAGCTTCGAGCGACCGGTGCTGATGGGACCCTCGATACTGACCCCCCCGGCCTGCGAGAGCAGGTCGGCGACTTCGGTGACGCCGATCAGCGCGCTGCCGCCAGCGGTGACGCGAATGCGTCCCAGCCTGGGCACGCCACTGGTCTTCAGCCCGCCCGTGGTGAGTTCGACGTCGACGATGAGCTGCGGGTTGACGCGGACCACGAGTTCCTTGCCCAGGCCGATGTCGCGCAGGTCATCAAGGCTGCGCGGCGGGCGGATGAGGGAGAAGCCCTGGAAGCTGGGGCCGAACTCCCCGGTGGAACTGACCTCCATCGTGTTGCCGGAGCGTCGCAGGACGTGGTTGCCCTCCACCGTGAGGGTGGAGATGCTGGAGTCGCCCTCCACGCGAACGCGGCGGCCGACAGCGGTGATCGCCACGCGCTCCAGCCCGCCGGTGGGGCGGGACCCGCGGGGCGCCTCGTGGGCAGAGGGCTCCTCGGTGGTGGCCTCGTCGGAGGCCTTGGCCTGGGCGGTCATGGCTTCGATTCGCCTGTTTGCTTCCGCCGCGTCGATGCGACCGGCGGCCAGGTCGTCCAGGATTGGACCAAGATCAGGATTGTTCATGCCAATCATTGAACCACACCTTTCCATAATTCAAAGAACTATTTCCATTATGGGTGATCACTGCGGGCCATCCCTGATCCGTGGCACCATGCTGCCCATGCCTGCCCCACTCTCGGACCTGATCGCGCCTGACTGGGCCGAGGCCCTGTCGCCGGTGGAGGACCAGATCCACGTGATGGGTGACTTCCTGCGAGCCGAGCTGGCCGCCGGCCACGGTTACCTGCCTGCTGGCAACAACGTGCTGCGGGCCTTCACCCTCCCGCTGGCCGACGTCCGGGTGCTGGTGATCGGCCAGGACCCGTACCCCACGCCGGGGCACGCCGTCGGTCTGTCCTTCTCGGTGGCCCGCGACGTACGCCCGCTTCCCCGGTCCCTGGTCAACATCTACCGCGAACTCGAGGACGACCTGGGCATCACGCCCAGCCCCCACGGCGACCTCACCCACTGGTTCAACCAAGGCGTCCTGTTATTGAACCGGGTGCTCACCGTCCGCCCCGGGGCTGCGGCCTCGCACCGTGGCAAGGGATGGGAGCACGTGACCGCCCGCGCCGTCGAGGCACTGGCCTCCCGCGGCGGGCCATTGGTGGCCATCTTGTGGGGGCGCGACGCGCAAGGAGCGCAACCGATGCTCGGCGAGGTGCCGGTGATCAAGAGCGCCCACCCCTCGCCTCTGTCCGCCCACAACGGCTTCTTCGGGTCCCGCCCGTTCAGCCGCGCCAATGAGGCGCTGGCGTCCCAAGGGGCGGAGTCGATCGCCTGGGCCCTCCCCTGACGATTCTCTTGCGGGGGCGACTACCCTTGGGACCATGGCCGATATTGATGTGATGTCGTGGATCCGCAGGCGCCTCCAGCCCGAAATGGTGTCACCGGACGACGCCCTGCCCGGGCGCGACGAACCGGTGCTCTACCCGATGCCGCGTCACGAGATCCTGGGTCTTCCCCTGGACGAGGTGCCCGAGGGCTCGCAAGTGGCCTACTTCGCGCTCGGCTGCTTCTGGGGTGAGGAGCGCATGTATTGGGAGACCCCCGGGGTGCTCAACACCGCGGTGGGCTTCATGGGCGGCTTCACCCCCCATCCCACCTACCAGGAGACCTGCACCGGGCGAACCGGCCACACCGAGACCGTCAAGGTGGTCTTCGATCCGGAGCAGGTCAGCTACGACGAACTGCTCCGGATCTTCTGGGAGGCCCATGACCCCACCCAGCTGAACCGCCAGGGCAACGACATCGGCACCCAGTACCGCTCGGCCATTTTCCCCGTCAGCGACGAGCAGCAGGAAGCTGCCGAACGTTCCCGCGCGGTCTTCCAGCAGAACCTGAGTGACGCCGGATACGGGGAGATCACCACGGAGATCACCCGCGAGCAGGACTTCTACTACGCCGAGATCGAGCACCAGCAGTACCTGCACAAGAACCCGGGCGGTTACTGCCCCGTCCACGCCACCGGGGTCAGGTGTGGACCGCGCGACTGAGCGCACCGCAAGGTTCATGTTCCGGTCGAGCCCAACCGGCATGATGGAAGTGGCGCCAACGTCGTAGTAGTCGACGTCCGGGTCACTTCCATATCGTCCCCTTCGCAGTGGTATAGATACCGCCATGGGTCTCGCCATACTGCTCACTGTCATCGCCGGGTCGGCGACGGCGATTGGCGGTCTGATCGGCGTCTGGGGCCCGCACACGTCCAACCGGCTCCTGTCCGCAGGGGTCGCGCTCAGCGCCGGCGTCATGATCTACATCTCGCTCATCGAGCTGATGCCGACGGCGCTGCTGCAGGTGGCCAACCCCTGGTGGGTGCTCATGGGCTTCTTCGGGGGAGCCTTGTTCGTGCTGCTCGTGGAGTTCTTGGCCGGCTGGTACTCGCCGGCCAACCGTCGGCGCCAGGTGGAAAGCGTCACCCTCCACGCGGCCCAGGCCCCCGTCGCCCACCCGAATCCCCGCGACCCGGCCCGCCTCACGCGCACGGCGGTCATCATGGCCGTGGCGCTGGCCGCCCACAACGCCCCCGAGGGGTTCGTCACCCTGATCTACGCGCTGCAGGACCCGGTGCTGGCGCTGCCCATCGTGTTCGCCATCGCCATCCACAACATCCCGGAGGGGATCGCCGTGGCGGTTCCCATGTACCACGCGACGGGCAACCGGCTGAAAGCCTGGGGCATCTCCGCTGCCAGCGGCATGGCCGAACCGGTGGGCGCCCTGGCCCTCTATGCCGTCATCGGGCCCTTCCTCGATCAGTCAAGCTTCGCGGTGGTCAACGGGGTGATCGCCGGCATCATGGTGTTCATCAGCATCCACGAACTCCTCCCGCTGGCACTCGCCACCGGCAAGAAGACCGTGGTTTCGCTCTGGGTCCTCCTGGGCATGGCGCTGATGGCCGGAAGCCTCCTGATCCTCACCTGAGGGCCAACGCCTCCGACGCCCACCCCGACCTCTCCACCGCAAGCGCGCAAGCGGGAGGCCTGACAACAGGGCGCCAACTTTCCAACCAGGGTTCTCCCACTCTGAGGTGCGCATACTCTGGAGTGCATGGTCCGGCGTGTCCTCGGCTACCTCCTGGTGATCCCGCTCGCGGCGTGCGCGGGCGCCGTGGAGGAATCCCCTCCGACTCCGCCCGACGCCACCAGCACGGCGCCAACACCCACGCCCAGCGACTCCGCGTCCGCGTCTCCCAGCCCGACCCCTGAGACGCCCACCCCCACCCCGCCCAGTCTCCCGCCTTCGCCCGAGGTGGCCGAGCCGTTCGATCCCTCCGCCGCGATGACCACCATCGAGGCCTTGGCCGGGTTGGGGCCCCGTGAGGCCACGGGCGACGCGTTCCAGCAGGCTGCCAGTCTGGTGGAGGACCAACTTGCGGAGCACGGCTACCGGACGTGGACGCAACCGTTCGACGTGCCCGCGGGAGACTCCTGGGGTGTCGCGGTGCCCGCAGGTACCAGCCTGAACGTCATCGCGGAGCCTCCGGGCTTCGACCGGGCCCAGCCCCATGTGGTGATCGGGGCGCACCTGGATTCGGTGCCCCAATCCCCCGGTGCGGAGGACAACGCCTCGGGGGTGGCGGTGATGCTGGAGGTGGCGCGGATGACCGCCCAGCAGCCCGCGGCGCTGCCCGTGCGGTTCATCGCTTTCGGCGCCGAGGAGCCCCGCGGAGAGGGAGATGCCCTGCACCACTTCGGTTCCACGTTCCACGCCAACTCCCCCGATGTGGGAAACGTGGCGGCCATGGTCTCGCTGGACCGGGTGGGGGTCCCGGGTCCGGCGGTTCCCGTCGCATTCGGCGGCCAGGGCACGCCCCGGGTGCGCGACGACCTGGCCGCAACGGCGCCTGTGGCGGTGGCGGTGGAGGAGAACCGCTCGAGCGACCACTGGTCGTACGAGAAGGCTGGGATTCCGGCGGCCAGGCTGGGCAGCATCCCGTTCGCCGGCTACCACAGCCCCGACGACCTACCGTCGGTGATCGATCCGGGGCAGCTGGAACGCACTGCCGACGTGGTGTGGGCCTGGCTGCGGGCCGTCGAGGGCTGACCAGCCTCAATCCCCGGGCTGTGCGTAGGGGCCGCGGCCCGAGATCCGCATCTCGGAGAGGATCCGCGCCGCGGTGGCCTCGTCGGCGGGTTGAGGGATGTGGTCTCGGATCACGTAGGGCACGGGCTCGACGGCCACCACCTTCTCGCCCCACAGCACGATCTCCACGAGTACCCCCTCCTGCACCTGCCTCGAGAACTCCATGTCGAAGACGAAGTTGGGCAGCGAATAGACCACCGTGGTATCCCCCAGCGCGTCCCAGCCCTGTACCCAGTGGGGGTGGCCACCCAGGATGAGGTCCACGCCCACGTCCGCCCACCGCTGCGCGATCTGTCGCTGGATCTCTTCCGGCTCGTAGGTGTATTGCGTTCCCCAGTGCGGCATGACGATGGTGACGTCGTGGGTCTCCACGGTGTGGGCGATCTCTGCCGTGATCCGCTCCAGTGCTTCCTCGTCCAGGGGCGGGGTCCGCGGTGGCATGTTCAGCCGGTTGGTGCCGGGCTCCGTCGGGGTGGCACCGGGCGCCTCACCGATGGACTCGGTGCCGATGAAGGCGATCTTCACGCCATCCACCTCCACCACCCATGGCCGGGATGCCTCGGCCAGGTCCACCCCGGCCCCGAATCTTCCGAGGCCGCCAGCGTCCACCAGGGAGAACGTCTCCAGCATGGCCTGGCGTCCGAAGTCTCCGACGTGGTTGTTGGCCAGGGTGACGGCGTCGAAGCCGGCCGCCACCAGGGCGTCCACAGCAGCGGGGTCGGCCGCGAACGAGTCGCCGCCCTGAATGGGTTCTCCGGCGTCGGACAGGGAGGACTCCAGGTTGCCGACGGTGACGTCGGCGGCCGCCAGAAGTTCGGCGAAGGGCTCGAACACCCGTCCCAGGTTGCCTTGGTACCGGTCGCCCACGCGGCGTCCCAGCATGATGTCACCCACGACGGTGACCCTCACCACCGGCGGTGGCTCCGCGTCCGTGGCCTCCCACAGCAGGTAGTCCTGGGGGTCTCGCAGCGGGTGGACGCCCTCGACGGTGAGTACCCGAACCCGTTCGTCGACGTGGTCGGCCGACAGCACAGCCAGCGTGTCATGGTCGGCGATCACCTGTTCCAACACCTCCGGTGCGCTGCCACTGAGGTGGCGCACCTGATCGCCGTCCAGCCCGAGTTCCGACCATGCGACGGCATCCCCAGCCACCAGACGTGTGGCCAGCTCCGCGGAGACATCGACGGCCGGCCGCGAGTGGTGGACGGCCAACACCAGCGGCATCCGGTACTGGCGGGCGGGTTCCGGCGCTCCCCCGGCAGTGGCGGTGGGGCCGGGCTGGGTGGTCTGGGTGGCGCTCGGCGAAGGCTCCCGGGACTGGGTCCCGGTGGGCGCGGGCGTGGTGCAGGCCGCCAATGCCATCGTGGCGGCCAGCAGTGTGCAGACCCCGACTCGCATTGCTCGAGACTAACTGCGCACAACCCCCTGTCAAGGGGGCCCTGTCTGTGCCTACACTTCTGGCACACCCCGACACCAGGAGCGAACATGGCCACCACCGGCACCCCCGTGTGGATCGATCTGAACTCCACCCACTTCGACACCATCAAGGACTTCTACGGCGGATTGTTCGGATGGGATTTCGTCGACGCCGGCGAATCCATGGGGCACTACCACATGATCCGCATGGACGGCGTCCTCGTCGGTGGTGCCATGGCCGCCCGCCCCTCCGGTGAGCACGACGAACTGGACGACCGCTGGAGCGTCTTCCTCGCCACCGACGACCTCGACGCCACGCTCGCCAGTGCGCAGGAACATGGTGGGCGGATAGTGCAGCCGGCCACCGATGTTGGTGCCACCGGCCGCAGCGCTACCATCGCCGACCCGGGTGGGGCCACCGTCGCGCTGTGGGAGGCGGGGGACCTCGAAGGGTTCGAGCTCACTGGGGGCCCGGGCACCCCGGTCTGGTTCGACCTGCTCGCCCTCGACTTCGACGCCTCCGCCCGGTTCTACACGGAGGTCTTCGGATTCAACCTGGTCCCGATGGGCGCCCAGGACGACGACTACCGCTACGCCACCAACGGCACGCCTGAGACGGCCCGTCTGGGCATCGGCGACGCCTCGGGTTTCCTGTCGCCACAACTGGGTCCCTACTGGCGCTGCTACCTGAACGTGGACAGCTGCGATCCCGCCGTCGACAAGGTCAGGGAGTTGGGCGGCACCCTGCTGGACGGGCCCTTGGACTCCCCTTTCGGCCGGATCGCCAGCGTCGCGGATCCCACCGGTGCCACGTTCCAGGTCATCGCCACCTCGGAGGCCGTGCCCACGACCGACCCGAGTCCTTAGTCGCGCCGGTCGGAGTCCGGGATCGTGGTGAGGGAGTGCAGCAGCTCGGCCAGTTCCCGGGGCTTGGTCAGCATGGGCCAGTGCCCGGAGTCGACGTCGACGTAGTCCAGCCGTGCCACCCCCTGAAGCTCCGGCATCTCGCCCTCCTCGAACCACTTCCTGGCTTGCACCGAGGAGTACTCGGGACACACCAGGACCACGGGCACCGACTTGCGCCTCTCGTCGGTGTAGTTCACGGTGGCGCCGGTGACCGATTCCGGCACGGGGATGGCGCCGGACTCGAATTCCGCCCGGACGCGGTCGCTGAGGTCGGCGGAGTCGGGGCCCTCGAAGGGTTCCCACCCGGGGAACGGCACCACGCCGTTCTCGGGCTCGAAGAACGGCATGTACTTCTCGCCGTGTGCGCTCGGCATGCCGCCCACCATCACCACCTGCCCCACGGCATCGGGGCGACGGTCTGCCGCCAGCCAGGCGAGGGTGGAGGCGGCGGAGTGGCCCACCACCATCACGGGGCCATCCATGCGGTCGACGGCCGCAACCACCGCGTCGAGCTGGTCGTCGAGCGTGCCGGTGGTCCCGGCACCCTGGCCGGGCAGGGTCACGGCATCGACGCGGTGGCCCGACTGCCGCAGCAGCGGCGCCACCAAGTCCCACGCCGTGGCATCCAGCCACAGTCCAGCGATGAGCACGATGTCCATCTCAGATCTCCCTCGCTCCGTTTGCGTGGAACGACGATAACCCGCCGGGCCTGCCCGGTGCGGCGGTTCACCAACGATCGTGCACGTGTGCCCGGATGTGCCGGTCGTAGAGCTCCTCCAGGTCGGCCAGTTGCTGGTGGGTGAGTGGGGCCAGCGAGGCGGCGGCGGCGTTGGCCTGGGCCTGTTCCGGGCGGCTGGCGCCGGGAATCACGACGGAGACCCCGGGCTGGTCGATCACCCAGC
>CAZPSO010000077.1:0-10749 GCA_964588895.1 uncultured Tessaracoccus sp. | reverse complement strand
CCCGATGCCATCCGGCGTTCGCAGGAGGCCCGCGGGGAATCCGTGGAACTCGTCGACGAACTCATTGCAGCCGACGAGGCGCGCCGCTCCGGGATCGTGCGCTTCGAGGAACTCAGGGCCGAGCAGAAGTCCATGGGCAAACAAGTGGCCAAGGCCACCGGCGACCAGAAGACAGCCCTGCTGGAGCGCACGAAACAGCTCTCCGACGAGGTCAAGGCAGCCCAGGCCGGGGCGGATCAGGCCGATGCCGAGTTCTCGGAGAAATTCAGGCAGTTGCCCAACCTCGTCGCCGACGGTGTGCCCCCGGGTGGGGAGGACGAGGGAGTGGTGCTGGAGAGCATCGGAACTCGCCGCGACTTCGACGCCGAGGGCTTCACGCCCCGCGACCACGTCGAACTGGGCGAGATGCTCGGCGCCATCGACATTGAGCGGGGCGTCAAGATCTCCGGGTCACGGTTCTACGTGCTGACAGGCGTGGGTGCGCAACTCGAGTTCGCGCTGCTGAACCTGGCGATGTCGATGGCCGCCCGGTGGGGCTTCACACCCATGATCCCGCCGTCGCTGGTGAAGCCGTCGGCCATGGAGGGCACCGGATTCCTGGGCCAGGCCGCCAAGGACGTCTACCACCTCCCCGCCGATGACCTGTACCTGGTGGGCACCTCCGAGGTGGCGCTGGCGGCGTACCACTCCGATGAGATCCTCGACGCGGAGACGCTGCCGCGTCGCTATGCAGCGTTCAGCCCCTGTTTCCGCCGCGAGGCCGGCGCGCATGGCCGTGACACCCGCGGCATCTTCCGCGTCCATTGGTTCGACAAGGTGGAGATGTTCGTGCACTGCGACCCGGCCGAGGCGAAGCACTGGCACGACCAGTTGCTGGCGTTCGAGAAGGAGTTCATCCAGGCGCTCGAGATCCCGTTCCAGGTGCTCGACGTGGCCTCCGGTGACCTCGGCCTCTCCGCCGCCGCCAAGTATGACTGCTACGCGTGGCTGCCCTCGCAGGAGCGGTACCGCGAGATCACGTCCACCTCCAACTGCACCGACTTCCAGGCCCGCCGGCTGGGGATCCGCGGCCGCTTTGCGGACGGCGTGCGCCCGCTTGCCACCCTCAACGGGACCTTGGTGGCCATGACCCGCGTCATCATCATGCTGCTGGAGAACCATCAGCAGGCCGACGGTTCGGTGAGGGTGCCCACGGCCCTGCAGCCCATGATGGGTTGCGACGTATTGCGCCCGCTGGCCTGACGATGGGTTTCACGCTGCGGTTTCCGGGCGTTCACCTGGACATGCCAGGGTGCCCGGATCAGCGCATGCAGGAAGAAGGATCATGAATTTCACACCGCGCCTGGTTGCTCTCGACATCGACGGAACCCTCGTGGACGAGTTCAGTCGCATGCCCAAACGGGTCCGTGACGCGGTGCGCCGCGTCGTGGACGCGGACGTGCCCGTGGTGCTCGCCACCGGCCGTTCCTGGTTGGCCACCCAGCCGATCTTCGACGCACTGGGTCTGCCGCCGGGACGGGCGATCTCGTCCAATGGGGCTGTCGTGGTGGACTACCCCCCGTTGGAGACCATCCACGAGGAGCGCTTCGATCCCTCCGACAGCCTGCGCCGCATCTCCGAACTGGCCCCGCATGCCCTGGTGGGTGTGGAGGAAGGGATGAAGTGGCGCGTGTCCCGGCCCTTCCCGGAGGGGGAGTTGATGGGCGAGGTCAGGATCTCCACGCTGGAGGAGATGTCATCCCGCCCGGTCTCCCGCATCGTGCTGCGTGACCCGGACTCCACCGAAGAGAAGTTCATGGACCTCACCCGCCGGCTGGGCCTGCACGAGGTGTCGTACTTCATCGGCTGGTCAGCCTGGCTTGACATTGCTCCCAAGGGCGTGGACAAGGCCAGCGGCCTGGAGCGCGTCATCGCGCACCTCGGCGTGGCCCGGGAGGACGTCCTGGCCATCGGAGATGGGCGCAACGACATCGAGATGCTGCAGTGGGCCGGCCGGGGCGTGGCGATGGGCAACGCGCCCAGCGACGTGAAGGCTGTAGCCGACCACGTCACCGGAGCCTTCCATGACGGCGGAACGGTCGCGGAACTGGACCGCTGGTTCCCCACCAGGCGGCGCTGGTTCAAGGGGGCCTGAGCCCCGATCAGGCAGCGGTGCTGCGACGGCCTTCACCCCGCACCTGGGCCGCCATGTCGAGGATCTCGTCGGGGCTGGGCATGGAACGCTGCTGCCGTACCGCCGGGATGGTGTCCTCCTGGGACATCCGGCGCAGGTGGCGCTTGACGGTGGAGATGGAGCAACCCATGCGGGCCGCGATGAATTTCAGTGGCTCGTTGGGATTGGCCTGACGCAGACGCAGGATCTCCTCGGCGTCGTAGCTGCGGGAGGAGTTGACCCCGGCCCAGGTGTCCAGGTCGTCGTCGGCCACCGTGATGCCGAGACGCTTGCGGATCTCCTGGCGCTGGCGACGGGTGGTGCCGGCCACGAAACCGCTCACGTCGAACTTGGTGACGGCATCGCTCAAGCAGGCAGCCAGCAGGGGACATTCGGCGCACATCTTCGTGGCCTGGCCCTGCAGCATGGCTTGTTCGCGACGGTTGCCGGTGGAACGGGTGGTTTCGTCAAGAAGCGGGTGCAAGTAGACGTTGCTGTAGGTGACGCAGGGGGTGGTGGTGTCAGTCGTGGTCATCTGCTGCTCCCTTACTTTGATACGTTCAGGCTTCGTGCCGGATGCCTATATCTAGGGTCGCGCAGACCTTGGCGTCAGGACAGGGAAAATGGTGGGGGCATCTACCCGACTTCTCTGGGTACCAGAATGCGCATCTCTGAGTAGCGGTACCTATTGACCACACGTGTGCGCACGCGAAAACCATGACGTTTCCGATGCTCCGCTGCTTGTGGGCCCGCTTTGAAAAGGGTGGGGGACGGACTCGGGGGGTCGTCCGGGCGGGCGAGTGTCCGCACGCACCCAAGGGATCGGTAGACTGCGCCACACGCGATCGCAGGAGGAACTCCACCATGGAATACAGGTACCTGGGCAACTCGGGATTCAAGGTCAGCGCCGTCACCTACGGCAACTGGTTGACCCATGGGTCACAGGTGGAGAACGAGCGGGCCCACGAGTGCGTCCGGGCTGCCCTGGACGCCGGCATCACCAGCTTCGACACCGCGGACGTCTACGCCAACACCGTCGCCGAGGAGGTCCTGGGGGAGGCGCTGAAGGGGCAGCGCCGTCAATCCCTCGAAATCTTCACCAAGGTCTACTGGCCCACGGGCCCGAAGGGGCCCAATGATGTGGGGCTCTCCCGCAAGCACATCATGGAGTCGATCGATGGGTCGCTGCGCCGCTTGCAGACTGACTACGTGGACGTCTACCAAGCGCACCGCTGGGACCACGAGACGCCGCTGGAGGAGACGATGCAGGCCTTCGCCGACGTGGTGCGGCAGGGCAAGGCCCTCTACATCGGCGTGAGCGAGTGGAGTGCCGACCAGATTCGACGCGGCCACAACCTCGCCAAGGAACTGGGCTTCCAGTTGTTGTCCAACCAGCCCCAGTACAACGCGCTGTGGCGCGTGATTGAGGGCGAGGTGGTACCTGCGTGCGAGGAGATCGGTGTCTCGCAGATCGTGTTCTCGCCCCTGGCCCAGGGTGTGCTGACCGGCAAGTACCAGCCCGGGCAGCCGGTGCCCGAGGGCAGCCGCGCCACCGACGACAAGGGCGGCTCGCGGATGATCGAGCGCTGGCTGGGCGACGACGTGCTCACCGCGGTCCAGGGCCTGGTGCCCATCTCGCAGGAGCTCGGCATCTCCATGGCGCAGTTGGGCGTGGCATGGGTGCTGCAGAACACCAATGTCGCCTCCGCCATCATCGGTGCATCCCGCCCCGAACAGATCGCGCCCAGCGCCGAGATGAGCGGTTACGAACTCGACGACGACATCATGCGCCGCATCGACGAGGTCCTGGATGGCGTGGTCGAGCGGGATTCCGCCAAGCAGGCCACCCCGGAGAAGCGCCCCGTCTGAATCTGCTCCCAGGTGAGGTCGTCGCGGCTGCGATTGGCTTTCGGATGCGCCGCTGGAGGAGATGGCCTGTGACAGCGGGCTCCTGCCCCACGGGGCGGTGTAGCGTGAGGCCGGGCTTGTCGGACCGAGAGTGAAGAGGACGGGATGGCGTGAGCAAGAGGGTCACCATGGTGGTGGACAACGGGGTGCGGGGGGACTCCCGAGTCATCAAGTCAGCCCGGAGTGCCTTTGACGCCGGATACGAAGTGGTGGTGATCGGCCATGGCCAGCGCGAGGACTTCGACATTGATGGACCCGAGGTTCGGCTCTACCCCGGCACTCCCGCAACCCCGTCAGACTCGGTGCCGCGGTGGGTCAAGCGACGAATCATTGAGGCCGCGGCCCTCAACCCCGCCCAGGTGAAGGCCCACCAACGACGCACGCGGATCCAGGATCGGCCCGGAGTACTCAAGCGCGGGGCTCTGCGCCTCTCCGTGGCGGCCCGGTGGCGGCTCAACCGGTACGCCCGACCGGTGGCCGGCCAGTCCAAGGAAGTCGTCCGGTTGTCCCAACGATTTCCCGGCGTCGCCGGAAAGCTGGAACTGTGGGACCACCTGGATCCGTGGCTGGCAAACATTGTCCGGGACATGGCCGATCGGATAGTGGATTCAGAACCAGACCTGATCCACGCCCATGACTATCGAGTACTGCCGGCCGCCGTCGCGGCCGCAGAGCGTCTTCGTGCGACCGGAAGGGACGTCGCGGTCATTTACGACGCCCACGAGTACATTCCCGGATTGGTTGAGCTCGGGGAGCCTCGGCGGCGCGCGGCCATGGCGATCGAGAAGCGCTTCATCGGACAGGTTGACGGCGTGGTGACGGTCTCTGAGGACCTGTCCAGAAGGATCTCCCAAGAGAACCGACTGCCCCGCCCCGCCACCGTCGTGTGCAACGCCCCGGAGTGGCCAGGTGCGGAACCGGGTGGTCCAAGTTTGCGGGAACGCATCGGTGTCTCCCCAGATGTTCCGCTGCTGGTCTACTCCGGGTCGGTGGGGGGCTCACGGCTCCTGCGCGACGCGGTGTCCGTGCTGCCGGAGCTGCCGGGTGTGCATCTGGCGTTGATCGTCTCCCATCCCAACAGCAATGTGATGCTCGACCTGCGGGCGCATGCCGAACAGTTGGGCGTCTCGGAGTTCCTCCACCTCACCCGTTACGTGGCTCCAGAAAGTGTGGTCCCGTTTCTTCGGGAGGTGGACGTGGGACTCGTTCCCATCAAGCACACCGACAATGTCCAGGATTCGCTCCCGACGAAGACCCTGGAATACCTGGCCGCTGGAGTTCCGCAGGTGACCTCCGACCTGCGTGCCCTGGCGGAATTCGTTCGTCGAACAGGCGTCGGCGAGGTCTTCCCAGCGGATCAACCGGACTCGATGGTGGGCGCGATACGACGGGTCCTTGCCAGCCCCGACCGCTACCGGGAGCGGATCACGCCCGAACTCGTCCGGGAGAACACCTGGGGCCCCCAGGCGGAGCGGTTGCTTTCTCTCTACGAATCGGTGCGCTCTGGCGCGTCCCCAGCGGCGCGACGCCGGAGAGCCACGCCGACGGTTTCCCAACGGCATGACGTCGCCGTGCTGAGCGATGGCAGCGCGTCCGGGTTGGTGCTCAGGCTTCGGTCCCGGTCACTGGAGGTCGCGCATGTTGTCGTGGGCAAAGCGTCGATGTTCCCGGACAGCGCCGTCAGGATCGTGTCGCCGTCCGACATGGCCGAACCTGGTGGCTGCGACGCTCTCATGAGGGAGCTGGGTGCCCGGCACCACAATGTGATCATCGACGAAAGCTGGACCAGGGCTTCGGGGCGCACCTCACATCAGGTGCAAGCCTCGGACGTCGGTCTGTTGGAGGCGATGGGCTCGTGGGTGGTGCAGAGCATGCTCGAAGAGCCGGAAGAACCAACTCGGGATGAACTGGAGCTGACGCGGTGGCTTGGTCTGCCCACCTGGGTGGGCACGCCCGGATGGCTCCACTTGTTCCCGGACGCGATGTGGATCGCGGACCTCGTGGACATGAAGGCTCCCGCCACCACGAGAAGGATTCTCTCGAGCCCGGCGCCGCTCGTCCTGGAGATGGCGGGCCATGGGGTGGGGGATCGTGGGCTCGCCCAATTGCACGACTCGGGAAGAATCGAGTTGGTCACCACCAGACATGGTCCCCCCTCTCTGCTAGAGGCTCTGATCGGAAAGGCAGACATCCTGGTCTTGGGTCCCGACGACTCGCCGCTGGGCCGAATGGCATTGGCCGCAATGAACGCGGGTGCGTTGGTGGTGGCAGCCGCCACCCCCGCGTGCGCGGATCTGCCAGTGGTGTCCAGCGAGGGCAGGTCAGTTGGTGAGGCGGTCCGGCGGGTACTGGCCGACCCGGATCGGGCCCGGGTGACTGCTGAGAAGGGTCCACGCACGGTGCAGGGCTGGCGCGAGAGCCACAGCCTTGACCGGGCTGTGGCGAAACTCCGTCATGGTGCGCGGGAGATGGCATGACCATCCCGGAGATCACGGTCATCATCCCCACCCGGCACCGTACGCCACTCCTGCACACGACCCTCCTGTCCCTCAGCGCCGCCCGATCGGAGGCGGAGCGAAGCCGGGCAGTTTCGGGAGTCCGGTTGCTGGTGGTCGATGATGCACCCGACAACGACGAGACGAGGCAGCTCGTCTCGTCGCTCGACCGAGTCGACTACGCACGGGTCCCCGTCCACGATGGGAGGCGGGATCCGGGTGCAGCGATTCTTCTGGGACTGCAACACGTCGACACAGAGTTTCACACCCTCTTCGGGGATGACGACATGGTCCTCCCACGGCATTTCGTTGCCGCGGCATCCTGGTTGCGGCAAGGTGCGGATGTTGTGTCCAGTTCCTTCCATGTGGTCGATAGCCAGCTTCGGGTGACCAGAGACATCATCATTCAGCCCGCGACGTTGGACGAATTGATCCTCGGTGTGAACAGGCTGAATGACGGCTCGTTCGTGCGTTCCGAACTGTTTCGTGCAACCAACCTCGATGTGACCCTCGAAGCACACATGCTGGGACCGGCGTGGGCTCAACTCCTGATGGACGAGAGGACCTTTGAGATCGTGGAGGAGCCGACATGGTTGTACCGCCGCCACGGTACGAACATCTCCCGTTCCAGCCTGACGTCCCGGGACCTGGAGCTGCGGGCCAGGGTCTCGGTGATCATCAGTGAGATGGTTGCCGGCCGTCTGGACGTGGTGAGGCGACTCTATGGGACAGGGGGCTCCCAGGATCTGGAAGGGTCAAATGAGTGCGACCCCAAGGACTTCACCAGCGAGATCAGCCGCCTGGTGGCCGCCGCGCGACTGTATGCGAGCGTGCTGGTGGACGGGTGAGGTGGCTGGTGGGGTTCCAGCGGCTCATCGATCTCGTCTGACAGCACCTCGATCCGGGTATCAGCCTTCCCCGGCACCACCTGCGAGGCGGCTGCGGCATCTGCGGCCAGGACCAGGTCTGCATCCATGTTCCACCCAGCTTCCAGGTAGGTGGCCGCCTCCTCGGCGCCAGGATCCCAGACCGCCGCGGGGTTGCCAGCGAAGGGCTCCCCGTAAGCCAGGATCGTCCTGGCGAACCATCGACGTTTGGCGTAGTGCGCGAAATCGAAATGGCCGAAGGGGCTCCCGATACAGATGACAACGTCGTACTCATCATCGGTGCCCGAGAAGTACCTCTCCAGGGCCAGGTGCCACCAACCCCCCGGTGTGTCCCTGACCGCGCAAGCGTTGTGCGCTGCTTCATCCAGCATTGCTTTCGCCCAAGGCTGAAGCGGGCGATCGTCCGCGGTCAGGTTGGCCACCCCGAAGTCGGGCACCTGGTGCACGTTGGGGGGTGCATCAGGCCACGGCGTGGCGACAGCAAGATCCGCCACGACTTCTCCTTCCGACATGGTCTCCATGTGCTCGAACCAGTAATTGACGTGCTGGGCTTCGGGCAGGGAGCCGGGCCCGGCATGGTAGGCGGTCAGGAGCACTCTTGTGGCACCGGGGGCGCGACGGGCGGGTTCCCGCCGTTTGACGGGGGAGACCTCCACCAGGGGCGAATTCTCGAGCAGCTGCACGGGAGCCTGCCAGTCGGCCGTGAAGCGCTCTGCCGTAGTGGCCTCAGGGATGAAGAATCCGTAGGCAGACGTGAAAAGTGCGACCGCTTGAGCGGTGTGGGTGGGCGTATCGTGCACCAGGGCCCCGATTGGCCATCCCCGGGAAGCCGCCGCCCAGAGAGCCAGTTCCGTTGCGTAGTCGTGAGCAGCCACCACGGGAAGCGGCTTGTGGACGAAGCGGGTGAGCCAGTTGAGGACGTAGTTCCAGGTGGGTGCCGACGCGGCATCCAGGGACCCGTCAGAAATCGACATCCGGGGTTGTGGCATGGTGCACAGCGTGGTGACCCCGGGGATCCGCAGCACGGCCGGGTTCCCCGGGTGGCGTTCCACCACTGCCCAGCGGCGCTCGCGCGCGAGCGCCTGGACCGATGCGTCGTCGCTGAAGACCACGGGTGTGTGCAGGTTCATGCGGTGAGCCCCCTGATGATCTCCAGTTCCCGGTTGATGGTGGCCTCCACCCCGCACTGCCGAGCGACTCGTTCGGCGGCGCGGCGCGACATCGCCGGCATCACCTCCGGATGGGTGACGAGGTGCCACATGGCGTCAGCGAAGGCCCAGGGGTCGTCGGGGCGGGGCAGCAGGCTGCAGGTCTCATCCGTGTACTCCGGGATTCCAGCCACCGGGTTGGTGATGGTCACCATGCCGGATGCCATGGCCTCGCCGAGCATGACGCCTTGAGTGTCGAATCGCGACGGGCAGAGGAAGACCCCATGGTCGTAATGGGCCATCGCCATTTCAGCGGGGCCGGAGTACCTTGGTTGAATGGTGACCTGCGGGATTCCGCGAACTCTGACGATTTCCTTCTCGAACAGGGGTCCGAATCCCCGCACGGTGAAGCGCAAACCGTTGATCCGGCCGCTGTCCGAGAGGATCTGGATCGCTTTCAACGCTACGTCATTCGCATAGTTGCGGTTTGCGAAGCTCCGCATCAGCAGGATCTCAGGTGCCTCTTCGGGGCGGCGCACCCGCGGCTGGTACGTTTCCGTGTCGATGTGGTTCGGAATGACATGGGCATTCCGGGCCTCGACACCCACGTCCCAGCCGGAATAGCGGCGTTGGAAATCCGAGACGAACACCTTCGCCACGGAGGCGTCTGCGAACAAGGGGGCCGCAGCTGCGAAGCGTTGGGTGTTGAGCCTGTCGAGAGCGGCCTTCGACAGCGCGAGCGCTCTGGTGTCGTAGTTGCATATCAGTCGCCGGTAGTCGCGGACCTCGTAGCCGTGGTACCAGAGTGCGAACTGCTTTCCGGGGAGCTTCTCGTGCAGTAGACGCGACACGGCTGGCGTGGGCGAATGCACCAGCAGGGGCGTCCCTTCCCGGCGGACGCGCCCCAGGACTGCGTCCACCACGTCGGGTCCGATGACGGTGACCGGACCGTCCCGTGTCTCTCGGGTTTCCGGTGGGCTGCCTGCTGGGCCCGAGAAGACGACCACATGTCCCACGAGGCCACTGGCTGCATAGGCTTGCACCCGGGTGCGAATGAACTCGCCGCCGTTGCTCATCAGATTGGGGTAGGCGGGGGTCAGCACCACGTAGTCGGGAGCCCCACGGGACGTGTGCTCCAAGAACTGGCTAAGCGGCATTGCCGCTTCCTCCCACGCCGAGACGTCGCAGGGTCTTCTTCGCCAACAGCCGAGCCGGACGTGCGTTCTGCTTCTTCAGGCCCGCGATGTGTGCCTGCTGGCGAGCTGCCAGATCCTTCGCCTCATGTAGCTCGGCTTGTGCTCGGGCCAGCTCTTCCTTTGCGGTATCGAGATCCGCGGTCAGCCGCTCAGTCACCCGCTCGGTCTCCCCGCGCTGCGTCGAGATCTGCTCGGCCAGGGACAGGAGGTCCTTTTTGAAGCCCGCCCGTTCAGCCACCAGGCGGGTCATCTCCGACCGCAAGGCGACCAACTCTTCCGCCGCGAGGTTCCTCAGTCGCATACTGTCTTCCACCTGCTGCCGAAGACTGGCTTCATCATCCGATGCCATGCACCCACCCTACCCAAGGCGGGACTGGGCAAGCGCGTGCGAGGGCGTGCGTGTTGATCCTTCCGGGGTCAGTCGGTGCCGGTGTCCATGGCAGAGCGCAGGCCGGCGGCCTCCACGTCGTCGGTGGTCTCGCCGGAGCCCAGCGCCGCGATCTTGGCCGCGCCGCCCTGCGTCAGCTCCCCGATCAACTCCGCCTGCCCGCCGCCCAGGGTGCCTTGCTGTGCGTACAGCTCGAGCTTGTCGCGGGAGTCCGCGATGTCCAGGTTGCGCATGGTCAGCTGGCCGATGCGGTCCGTGGGGCCGAAGGCGGCGTCCTCCACTCGCTCCATGGACAGCTTGGACGGGTGGTAGCTCAGGCTGGGGCCCCGGGTGTCGCAGATGGTGTAATCGTCGCCGCGGCGGAGCTTCAGGTCGACTTCCCCGGTCACGGCGCTGGCCACCCAGCGCTGGACTGATTCGCGCAGCATCAACGACTGGGGATCCAGCCAACGACCTTCGTAGAGCAGGCGACCCAGGCGCAGGCCCCCGGAGTGGTAGCTGGCCAGGGTGTCCTCGTTGTGGATGGCCGAGAGCAAGCGCTCGTAGGCGATCCACAGCAAGGCCATGCCCGGAGC
>CAZPSO010000076.1:0-10815 GCA_964588895.1 uncultured Tessaracoccus sp. | reverse complement strand
ACCGCTGGCAACCCCGCGAGGCCGGCGACGCGGACTCAGGCGCTGCTGGACTCGCGAACCACCAGCGTGGTGGGCATGGCGTGCAAGCCGTCGTCGGCCTGACCCTCCACCCGGTGGATGGCGACTTCGATCATGGCGGTGCCGATGTCACGGGGCCGCTGGTCCATGGTGGACAGGCGGGGGGTGGTGGACAGTGCCAGGTCGGTGCCGTCGAAGCCGATCATGGCGACGTCACCGGGGACGTCACGGCCCAGCTCCTGCAGGATTTCGAGGGCGGCGACGGCCATCAGGTCGCTGGAGACGAACACGGCATCCAGGGCCGGCTCCCGCTCCAGCAGCCGTCGCATGGCGACGCGGGCGCCCTGGTCGGTGTAGTCGGACGGTTCCAGCAGGTCGGCGCGCAGGCCGGCGCCCTCCAGCGCAGCGCGCCACCCCCGCGCGCGATCCACTCCGGCCGACATGTCGAACGGGCCACTGATGTGGCCTATCCGGGTGCGGCCCAGCGAGATCAGGTGCTCGGTGGCTTCCCGCCCACCGGAGCTGTTGTCGACGTCGATGATGCTCACGCCGGGCGGCGCCGAATGCAGCGGCCGGCCCACGAGCACCGTCGGGAGCCGCTCGGCCAGGGAACTCAGCGATCGCCACACGGGGTCGTGGTGCGAGACCACCAGGAGCCCGTCGACGCTGCCGCGCTGCAAGTAGGCCCTGGTCTTGTTGATGGCGGGGGTGCCCACCACGATCATCTGCAGTGTGTAGCGGGTGCTCTCCACGGCGCTGACGGCAGCGTCCACGACCGCGGTGATGAAGGGGTCCTGGAAGAACTGGGACGTGGACTCCGGGACGATCAGGGCCAGGGTGTCGGTGCGACTGGTCACCAGCGACCGCGCCGCCCGGTTGGGTGTGTAGCGGAGCTGACCGACGGCGCTCTGCACCTTCTCGACCACCTCCGGCCTCACGCCGGGGATGCCGTTGATGACGCGGGAGACCGTCGACTGCGACACGCCACTGAGGCGGGCCACATCCCCCAGGGTGGGGGCCTTGGACTGCTTGGACATCTACCACTTCCTGCCGCTGCGTTGTGGGCCTCGAGCTGGTGTCAGCCCTTGACAGCCCCTTGCATGATGCCAGAGATCAGCTGCTTGCCCGTCAGCACAAAACCCACCAGCAAGGGCAGCGTCGCCATGATGGCGCCGGTCAGCACCACCGAGTAGTCCACGTAGTATCCGGACTGGAGTTGCCCGAGCGCAGTCTGCAAGGTGGGGTTGGTGGGGCTGAGCACGATCAGCGGCCACAGGTAATCGGTCCAGGCCATCATGAACGTGAACAGGCCCAGGATCGCCATGGCCGGCCGGGCGGCCGGAACGGCGACGTTGAGGAACGTCTGGAACTGGTTGCAGCCGTCCACGCGGGCGGCCTCCACCAGCTCGTCGGGGATGACGCCCACCAGGTACTGCCGCATGAAGAACACGCCGAACGCAGTCACCAGCAGCGGCACGATGACCGCCCCCAGGGTGCCCGTCCAGCCCAGTTCGCGCATCACCATGAACAGCGGGATGACGCCCAGCTGGGTGGGTACGGCCATGGTGGCGACGACGAAGATCATCAGCCGGTCCCTGCCGCGGAAGCGGAGTTTCGCGAAGGCGTAGCCGGCCAGGGTGGAGAAGGTGACCACCGACAGCGTCACCACCGAGGAGACGATGACGGAGTTGCGCAGCGCCAGCCAGAACGGGATGGCATCCAGCACCTGGCGGGCGTTGGCCAGGAAGTTGCCTCCCGGCACCAGCGGCAGCGGCTCACCGCGGGTGGCGTTGGTGCCGCTGGCCACCACGAAGGACCACCACAGTGGGTAGGCGAAACCCAGCACGAAGGCGATCAGGAGCCCGTAGGTGAGGAACCCGGGCCGGGTGTCCACCCCGGAGCGACGCCGACGGCGGCGATCACGCTCGGGGGGCGCCTCGGTGTCGATTGCGACGGGGATGGCGGTGTTGGTTGCGGTCATGACCTGGTCCCCTTCCATGGCCAGAAGCGACGCTTCTGGCGTGTGCGGTTGTCGCCGGCGGTGGCGATGCTCCTGGACAGGCCGAGGTTGAACAGTCCGATGAGCACGATGAGCAGGAACAGCAGCCACGCGATGGCGGCGGCACGGCCCAGGTTCTGGCGGAAGAACGCCATTTCCCACAGGTAGAGCACGGTGGTCTGGAATTGTCGTTCGCTGCCGCCGATGCCACCGGCGGTGGAGACGTCGAACAGGCGGGGCTCGGCGAAGATCTGGAGACCGCCGATGGTGGCCGTGACCAGGACGAAGATGAACGTCGGCCGGATCGACGGCAGGGTGACCGAGAAGAACCGCTTCACGGCGCTGGCGCCGTCGATGGCGGCTGCTTCGTGCAGTTCACGGGGAACCGCCTGCATGGCGGCCAGCAGGATCAGCGCGTTGTAGCCCGTCCAACGCCAGTTGACCATGGTGGCGATGGCGAAGTGGCTCTCCATCACGTCGCGCTTCCACTCGATGGCCTCCACGCCGAACAGGCCGACGAAGTTGTTGACCAGGCCCGTGGGGACCCCGAAGATGCTGGAGAAGATCAAGGCCGTCGCCACGGGCGTCACCACGTAGGGCAGCAGGACGCTCATGCGCCAGAACGAGGCGCCACGCAGCGACCGGTCCAGCAGAGCCGCGATCAGCGTGGCCGCGATCAGCTGCGGAATGGTGGAGAGCAGGAAGATGCTCATGGTGTTGCGGATGGAGTTCCAGAAGAACCGGTCCGTCAGGGTGGTGGCGAAGTTGCCGAGCCCGACGAACTCCACCTGGCCCTTCAGCAGGTGCCACTCGTGCATCGAGACCCAGAAGGTGTAGAGCAGGGGGAACAGGCCGACGATGGCGAACAGGATGAAGAACGGGGAGATGTAGAGGTAGGGCGAGAACTTGACGTCGGCCATGCTGAGCCGCTGGCGCCAGGTGAGTTGACGGCCCTTTGCCTTGGTGGTCCGGAGCATGTGTTTCGTCCCTTCGATGTGAAGGTGGCGGCCAGCAGCCGCCACCTTCACAGTCGGGTCAGTTGTTGACGACGAGTTCGTTGAGCAGCTCGATGGCCTGATCCCAGGCCTCGTCACCGGAGGTGCCGCGGTCCATCGCCTGCAGCGGCGGGCCGAACACGTTCTCCTGGATCAGCGAGTCATCCGGACCCTTGAACTGCGCCACCACGCCCTCGGCGCGGGAGGCCAGGATGGGGCCGGTGGGTGCGTCGTTGAAGAAGGGGTTGGGCTCGGGCTCTTCGCTGATCATGCGCTGCGCCTCGACCGTGCTGGGGAACGCACCGGCGACGTTGAACGCCTCCACCTGCTGCTCCGGGGAGGTCAGCCAGGATGCGAGCTTGGCCGCTTCTTCCTTGACCTGGCTGGTCTCGGGGACCGCCAGGAAGGCGCCACCCCAGTTGGCCGCGCCACCCGGGAACACGTCCGCGAAGTCCCAGCCGGTATCCGGTCCGCCGCCGCCGGCCTCGATCTGGCCCTGGACGACGCCCAGCATCCAGCCGGGGCACACGAACGTGGCGAAGGTCTTGTCGACGAACGACTGGCCGTTGTTCCAATCCCACGCCGCCTGCGCCGCGGACAGGCCGTCAGCGTTGGCCTGGGCCAGCAGGTCGAAGCGCTCGCGCAGCTCGGGGTTGTCCTCGACGTTCAGTTCGCCGTCGGCGGTGTAGTAGCCCTCGTCGAGCTGGTTGACCATGGAGTTCCACACGAAGCCGGAGTGGTCGAACCAGGCCGCGCCGGTGGCCTCGTTGTAGTCACGGCCAACGTCGAAGTACTGCTCCCATGTGGCGTCCGCGCCGCCGAAGAGTTCGGCCACCTCATCACGGTCGGTGGGGAATCCGGCGTCGGCGAAAGCCGGTCCGTTGTAGCACAGGCCCTGCGGGCCGACGTCCGTGCCGTAGCCGATGACCCGGCCCTCGGCGTCGGAGCCCTGTTCGTACTTCCAGTCCAGCCAGTCGCCCTGACGGTCCTCGATGCCGTGGTCGCGCAGGTCCACGAACTGGTCGGAGACCTCCATCACAGCACCGAGCCAGCCCTCCTCGAGCGCCACGACGTCGGAGACGCCGGAGCCCGCGGCCAGCTTGGTGAACAGGTCGGTACGGGCGTTGCCGCCGGTGTCGATGTTCTGCGCCACGATCGTGACGTGCTCGTTCTCGGCCATGTACTGGTCGTAGAGGCCTTCGTCGTAGCCCATCGTGCCGAACGTGGTGACGGTGATTTCCACCGGGTCGCTGGCGGCGTCACCCCCATTGTCGGTGCCGGTGTCGCCGCCGTCGGCAGGGGTTGGGCTGTCGGCGGTGTCAGTGCCGTTTCCGGTGTCGTTGTCGGCGGTGCCGCCGTTGTCTCCGCAGGCGGCCAGGCTGATCGCCAATGCGGCCACCAACGAGATTGCACCTAACCGTGTGATCGATGAGCTCATGTTTCGCCACTCCTTTGTAACCTTGAAAGCGATTGCAGACTTCACAGTACAACGAACCCATCTTGAAGTTCAACCCCTTGTATGACAATGTTTTCCGTGAGACGATCCAGACTCTGACCATTCGCAAACGCTTGCAAGGAGATTGACATGGCCAGCGCCGACCAAGGGGGTCCGGCCACCACCGAGAACCTCGTCCCACCGCGTGCGTCGTTCATCGCAGCGACGTGGTGCGGCGGGGGCCGCGGCGGCCACCGGGCCCTGCACTCCCCCGTCGACGGCCGGTTGCTGGCAGATGTTCCCCTGTGCGACGCCGACGACCTGCAGCGTGCGCTCGACAGCGCCGGCCGGGGCTTGGCGGCGTGGGGCGGTCTGGATCCGGCGGCGCGCTCCGGAATCATCGAGGCAGCCGCCGACCTCCTCGAGCAGCGTCGCCATGCCGTCGCAGAGGCCGTGACGCTCGAGACGGGCAAGCTGCTGTCCGAGTCGGTGGCCGAGGTGGAGTTCACCGCCAGCATCATGAGATTCTTCGCGTCCGCGGCGGCGGAGGAGCGGGGCGGCGTCCCCGGCCCACGGCACGTCACGCTGCGGGTGCCCATTGGTGTCGTGGCGGCCTTCTCGCCGTGGAACTACCCCGTCACCGTCCCGGCACGCAAGATCTGCGCAGCGCTCGCGGCCGGCTGCCCGGTGATCATCAAGCCAGCCGAAGAGGCACCCAGTGGCGCCACCGCCGTGGTGCAAGCCCTCCACGATGCGGGGCTGCCCGAAGGCGCGGTCAACCTGGTGCTCGGGGAACCGGCGCAGGTTTCTCAAACCCTCATCGGCTCCGACGTCGTCCGCGCCATCACCTTTACCGGGTCCACGCGCGTGGGCCGCCACATCGCATCGCTTGCCGCGCACTTCCCCAAACCCTGTTCGCTGGAACTGGGCGGACACGCCCCCTTCCTGGTCTTCGACGACGTGGACCTGGACACCACCGTCGCCCGTCTGGTGGGCGGCAAGCTCCACAACAACTCGCAGTCCTGTGGCTGCCCGAGCCGGGTGATCGTCCAGGACGGCATCCACGACGAGTTCGTCGACCGGCTGGTGGCTGCGGTCCGGCAGGTGCGCGTCGGGGATCCCTTCGATGCTGCCACCCAACTCGGGCCGGTGTTCACCGAGCAACGGCTGGGCGCCATGGCCGGCTTCGTCGACGACGCCCGGACGCACGGAGCCACGGTGGCCCTTGCCGGCGGCCAGCTCGACCGGCCCGGGTGGTACTGGTCGCCCTCGGTGCTGACCGATGTGCCCACCACCGCAGCCATCATGAACGAGGAACCCTTTGGCCCCGTCATTGCGGTGTCCCGGTTCCGCACGGACAACGATGCCGTCGCGGAGGCCAACCGGCTGCCCTATGGCCTGGGCGCCTATCTCGAGACCGCTGCCCCCGATCGGCTCCAGCGTCTCCCGCACTTGATCCAGGCCGGGATGGTCTCGGTCAACGGCGGCGGGATGGGTGACCAGACCACCTTCTTCGGCGGTGTTCGCAACTCCGGCTACGGCTCCGACGGCGGCGTCGAGGCCATCGACTTCTTCCTCCAACCCAAACTCGTGACATGGCCCCCGTCGGCGACGGATGCCGGAAGGACTGACCAATGAACCACCCGATCCAGCTCCCGGAGGGCTTCCGCGTGGGGGCAGCCACCGCCTCTTTCCAGATCGAGGGTGCACGCCATGAGGGCGGCAAGTCGGACTCCATCTGGGACACGTTCTGCCGCGTCCCGGGCGCCGTGGTGGGAGGGCACAACGGTGACGTGGCCTGCGACCACTTCCACCGCTACCGCGATGACGTTGCCCTGATGCACCGCCTGAACCTGGACACCTACCGGTTCTCCATCTCCTGGCCCAGGGTGATGGCCGACGGCGAAACGCTCGAGCCGCGAGGCATTGACTTCTACTCCCGGCTGACCGACAGCCTGCTGGAGCGCGGCATCGAGCCGTGGGTGACGCTCTACCACTGGGACCTGCCGCAGGCCCTGGAGGAGCTGGGTGGGTGGCGCTCACGAGCCACCGCCCACCGGTTCGCCGACTATGCACGTGTGGTCTTCGAACACCTCGGCGACCGGGTCACCGCGTGGACCACACTGAATGAGCCCTGGTGCTCCGCCTTCCTGGGTCACGCCGCGGGAGAGCACGCACCGGGCCACCGCAACCCGCGCGAGGCGATGCACGCCGCACACCACCTCAACCTGGCCCATGGCCTGGCGGTGGGAGAACTGCGGGCCGCCGGATGCACCGCGGACAACGGCCACCAGTTGGGACTCACCCTCAACCCCACCGTGTTCTGGCCGCAGGACCCGGCGTCCCAGGCCGACCAGGATGCCGCTGCGCGCTACGACGCCCTGCGCAACCGCATCTGGCTGGACCCCGTCTTCCGCAGCGAGTACCCGCTGGAACTCTTCGGCGACGGTGAACGCTCGGCCCTGGAGGAGGTCATCCACGATGGTGACCTGGCGGTGATCAGCCGGCCGATCGAGGTGCTGGGGGTCAACTTCTACAACGCGGAGCAGGTCCGTGCGCTCCCCGAGCCCGCCCCGGACACCGTCGGCTCGGCCTACCCGGGGACTGCCGACATCGAGACCACCAGCCGGGGACTGCCTCGCACGGCGATGGACTGGGAGGTCAACGCTGACGACCTGCGGATCCTCCTCGAACGCCTGCACCGCGACTACACGGGCCCCGCCGGCGCCCATCTGGTGATCACGGAGAACGGCGCCGCCTACCACGACGAGGCAGACGAGACCGGTTACGTCGACGACACCGACACCCGCCTGGCCTACATCCACTCCCACTTGGCCGCCGCCCTCCAGGCATTGGAGAACGGGGTGGACGTGCGGGGCTACCTCGCCTGGTCGCTCCTGGACAACTTCGAATGGGCTTGGGGTTACACGCGCCGCTTCGGGATCGTCCGCGTGGACTTCGAGACCCAGGACCGGATCCCGAAGGCTTCCGCCCGCTGGCTCGCCGAGGTGGCCCGCACGCGGACCCTCCTTGAACCTGGGGTCGAGGCTGGCCTGACGTCACAGGGAGCCGCCGCCGATTGACGCGCGGGCTTTCCGAGGTGGCGTGGACGCGGATCCTCATCGAACCTGGCGTCGGCCCGCCGAAGCGAGTCTCACCACCATGCGCCACCTGACGTGGGCCGCTCGCGTCACTCCTCGTAGGCTGTGAACGCCGTCGCGAGGAAAGAGGACGCATTGCGCATCGTCGAGATCCGGGAGAAGACCTTCCCCATCAGTTCGCCCATCCGAAACGCCTACATCGACTTCAGCCAGATGACACTGAGTCTGGTGGCCGTCATCACCGACGTCATCCGCGACGGCTCCCCCGTGGTGGGCTACGGCTTCAACTCGAACGGGCGTTACGGCCAGGGCTCGCTGCTGCGGGAACGGTTCATCCCCCGGGTTCTGGCGGCGGACCCCGCTGCGCTGCTGGATGAGACCGGGGAGAACCTCGACCCCCACGCAATCTGGGCCACGGCCATGACCAACGAGAAGCCGGGCGGCCACGGCGAGCGCTCCGTCGCGGTGGGCACACTGGACATGGCCGTGTGGGACGCCGTCGCCAAGATCGCGGAGAAGCCACTCTACGAACTGCTGGCTCAGCGCTACGGCACGGGGACGCCGAACGCGCGCGTCTTCGTCTACGCGGCCGGCGGCTACTACTACCCCGGCAAGGACGACTCCGCGTTGCAGGACGAGCTGCGCGGCTTCCTCGACCGCGGCTACACCACGGTCAAGATGAAGATCGGCGGGGCCGACCTGACCACTGACCTGCGCCGCATAGAGGCCGCCCTCGCGGTGCTGGACTCCGGCAGCCAGCTGGGCGTGGACGCCAACGGTCGCTTCGACCTGGCCACGGCCCTCGAGTACGCCGCAGCCCTCGAGCCCTACGACCTGTTCTGGTACGAGGAGGCGGGCGACCCGCTCGACTACGCCCTCAATGCCGCAGTAGCCGAGGTCTATCCCAACCCGATCGCCACCGGCGAGAACCTGTTCTCCGTCCAGGACGCGCATAACCTGATCCGTTACGGGGGGATGCGTCCCGACCGCGACTGGCTTCAGTTCGACTGTGCGCTGGGCTACGGGCTCGTGGAGTACCTGCGCATCGTCGACATGCTGCGCGCCAACGGCTGGTCGCCGTCGCGGTGCATCCCCCACGGCGGGCACCAGCTCTCGCTCAACATTGCTGCCGGCCTGGGGCTGGGGGGCAACGAATCTTACCCAGACCTGTTCCAACCCTTCGGCGGGTTCCCGGACTCGGTGGAGGTGGTGGACGGCCACATCACGATGCCAGAGCTGCCCGGCATCGGGTTCGAGGGCAAGTCGGACCTGGCGACGGTGATGCGGGAACTGAGCGCCTGAGAGGCCACCCGCAGATTCCGCTGACGGCGGACAACCTTTCGATGCCTCCGTATCGGCCGCTACGTTGAAGGCTGAAGACCCGATCTCATCCAGCGGCCGAAGCGTCTGCTGTCCGTCGTCTCGCAATTAGGTTGGCACTGTGCACGAACAGGTGGAAGCGTTCAAGGAAGCGATGGCGCACGTTTCCGCGCCAGTGACCATCATCACCACCTGGTGCGACGACACGCCTCACGGGACCACCGTCTCCGCCTTCTCCTCCCTGTCCGTGACCCCACCGATGGTGATCGTCTCGCTCGACAACCGCGGCACCATGGTGGATCGCCTGCGGGACTCGGGCACCATGGGCATCAATGTCCTGGCACCCGACCAGTCCGACCTGGCCATCCGATTCGCCACCAAGGTGCCGGATCGCTTCGACGGGGTCGAGTGGTCACTGGACCTGGGTGTGCCCCGGCTGCCGGGGATCACCACCTGGCTGTACTGCGACAAGCTGCAGTTCGAACCCGGCGGTGACCACACCGTCGTCCTTGGATCGGTGGCCCGAACCGAGGTACTGCGCGACGACGCGCTGGTCTACTTCCGGCGCACCTTCGGCTCGGCCATCCACGGAGCCCACCCGCGGCCCCAGTGATCACCGACCGCTAGGAGGCTGCGGCCTCGATGTTGATGCGGTCTTCCTCCCTGATCGGTGCGGCGGTCCGCTTGCGGCGCTGCAGTCTTCCCTCGAGCCATTCGGCAAACTTCGTGACGGCGTAGTTGATGACGATGAACAGGAATGCGCCGACGATGAAGGTGACCGTCATGTTGCCGAACCGGCTGCCCATCTGGCGTACGGAATTCAGCAACTCGGGGTACAGGATGATGTAACCGAGAGCGGTGTCCTTCAGGATCACCACCACCTGGCTGACCAGGGTGGGCATCATGGCAGTCAACGCCTGGGGCACCAGGATCATGCTGCGCACCTGGTAGGAGTCCAGGCCGATCGACAGGCCCGCCTCGCGCTGTCCCGCCGGGAGCGAGGCCACACCGTTGCGGATCACCTCGGCGATCACGGCCCCGTTGTAGCAAACCAGGCCGACGACCACCCCGACGAACGGCGGGATGCCGCCCCGCATCCGCAAGGTGTAGACCATGGCGAAGAACACGAACAGCATCATGATCAGCACCGGGACGGCGCGGAAGAACTCGATGAAGATGGTGCAGATCCAGCGGGCGACGGCGAAGTCGGACATCCGGCCCATGGCCAGGATGAGGCCCAGGATGAAGGCCAGGACGATGGAGATCAGGGCCGCCACCAGGGTGGCCTGGATGCCGGGCAGGAAGTACTGCGACCACGCCTCGGCCTGGAACACCGGCGCCCAGCGGTTCGGGGTGATCTGGCCCCGCTCCCACAACTGCCACAGCACCCAGGCCAGGACGCCGAAGACGAAGAGGGCGCCGAAGATGGAGTAGATCAGGTGGCGACGCCGGGTCTTGGGACCGGGGGCGTCGAAGAGGACGGCCTGGGCGCTCATCGCTTCACCGCCAGACGTGACGACAGCCAGCTGGTGATCATGCCCATCGGCAGGGTGAGCACGATGAACGTCAGCGCCACCAATCCGAAGACGGTGAACAGGACGTCGGATCTGAACTCAATCATGCGTCTCATGGCGTGGGAGACCTGCGCGACGCCGATGGCCGTGACCACGGTGGTGTTCTTGGTGAGCGCAATCAGCACGTTGCCGAGCGGGGTGACCGCCCCCCTGAATGCCTGGGGCAGGATGATGTAGCGCAGGTTCTGGCCGAAGGTGAGCCCGATGGAACGGGCGGCCTCTGCCTGGCCGACGGGGATGGTGTTGACACCGCTGCGCAGGCTCTCGCACACGAAGGCCGCGTGGTAGGCGGCGAGTCCGATGATGGCCAGCCGCACACCGTTGTCGACGATGTAGGTGGCCGAATCGCGGTCCGCCACCTGGATCTGCAGCT
>CAZPSO010000075.1:0-10833 GCA_964588895.1 uncultured Tessaracoccus sp. | reverse complement strand
GTGGCGCGGTGGTCCAGCCATTCGTTGATCTCGGCCAACGCGATGCCCTTGACCACCCGGGAACCCCAGAACGGCGGTGCGGGGACGTCGATGCGCCGGGCCACGTCGGAGCGCACGTCGGGCTCGTCGGGGTCCGGATCCGGCACGGTGACCTTGGCGTAACGCCGCTTCTTGGGTTCCGGAAGCTTGGCGCCCTCCACTCCCCGCTGGACGGCCATCACCGCATCCATCAGGGCCAGGCCCTCGAAGGCGTCCTTGGCGTAGCGCACCTCTCCCTCGAACATGTCGTTGAGGTCGTGCTCGACGAAGGCGCGGGTCAGCGCCGCCCCGCCGAGCAGCACGGGGTACTTCTCGGCCAGGCCCAGACGGTTGAGCTCGGCCAGGTTGTCCTTCATCACCAAGGTGGACTTCACCAGGAGTCCGCTCATGCCGATGGCGTCGGCGTCGTGATCCTCCGCCGCGTCGACGATGGCCTGGATGGGCTGCTTGATGCCGATGTTGATCACCGTGTAGCCGTTGTTGCTCACGATGATGTCCACCAGGTTCTTGCCGATGTCGTGGACGTCGCCGCGCACGGTGGCCAGCACCAGGGTGCCCTTGCCGGCGGTGCCCTCCACCTTCTCCAAGTGTGGCTCGAGGTGGGCAACGGCGGTCTTCATGACCTGAGCCGATTGCAACACGAACGGCAGCTGCATCTGGCCGGAGCCGAACAACTCGCCCACCACCTTCATGCCGGCCAACAGGTCCTCGTTGATGACCTCCAGCGCGGGCTTGATGCCCAATGCCTCGTCGAGGTCGGCCTCGAGGCCCTTCGCCTCACCATCGATGATCCGCCGTTGCAACCGTTCCTCGAGGGGCAGGCCTGCCAACTCGGCGGCACGGGTCTCCCGCACGGATGCGGCCGTGACGCCCTCGAACAGCTGGAGGAACTTCGTCAGCGGGTCGTAACCTTCGCGTCGGCGGTCGTAGACCATGTCCAGCGCCACCTCCCGCTGCTCGTCGGGAATCCGGTCCATCGGGACGATCTTGGCGCTGTGCACGATGGCGGAGTCCAGCCCGGCGGTGACGCACTCGTGCAGGAAGACGGAGTTCAGCACCATCCTGGCGGCCGGGTTCAGGCCGAAGGAGACGTTGGAGACGCCCAGGGTGGTGCGCACCCCCGGGTAGCGGCGTTTGAGTTCACGGATCGCTTCGATGGTCTCCAGGGCATCACGCCGGGTCTCCTCCTGGCCCGTGGAGATCGGGAACGTCAGGCAGTCCACCAGGATGTCGCCGACGTCCATGCCCCAGTTGCCCACCAGGTCCTCGATCAGGCGGGATGCGACGCGCACCTTCCACTCCGCGGTGCGGGCCTGCCCCTCTTCGTCGATGGTCAACGCCACCACCGCGGCGCCGTGTTCGGCCACCAGCGGCATGATGCGCTGATAGCGGGAGCCCGGCCCGTCGCCATCCTCGTAGTTGACGGAGTTGATGATGGATCGTCCCGCCAGGTGCTCCAGTCCTGCGCGGAGCACTTCGGGTTCGGTCGAATCCAGAACGATGGGCAGCGTCACGGCGGTGGCAAGGCGCGATGCCAACTCGGCCATGTCGGCGGCACCGTCGCGACCCACGTAGTCGATGCAGAGATCCAGCACGTGCGCGCCGTCGCGGGCCTGGGCCTTGGCGATCTCCACGCATTCGTCCCAGTTGCCGGCCAGCATGGCCTCGCGGAACGCCTTGGACCCGTTGGCGTTGGTCCGCTCCCCAATGTTGAGGTAGCTGGCGTCCTGCGCCAGCGGCACCTCCAGGTACAGGCTCGAGGCGGCGTTCTCCGGCTTCGGCTCGCGGGCCACCACGTCCCGGCCGCTGTAGCGCTCCGCCAGCAGGCGGATGTGTTCCGGGGTGGTGCCGCAGCAGCCGCCGATGATGGCCAGGCCGTAATCCTCCAGGTAGGCGCCGAGCGCGTCAGCCAGTCCCTCGGCACCCAGCGGGTAGCGGGCGCCGTCGGCGGTCAGCTCGGGCAGACCGGCGTTGGGCATGACACCGACGGGGATGTCGGCTCGACGTGACAGGTGGCGCAGGTGTTCGCTCATCTCGGCCGGACCGGTGGCGCAGTTCAGGCCGATGGCATCGACGTCCAGGGCCCGCAGGGTGGTCAGCGCGGCACCGATTTCGGAGCCGAGCAGCATGGTGCCCGTGGTCTCCACGGTGACGTTGACGAAGATGGGCAGGTCCACCCCGGCGGCCTTCGCGGCGCGCTGGGCACCGATCACCGCGGCCTTGGCCTGCAGGAGGTCCTGGCTCGTTTCGATCTGCACCGCGTCGATGCCGCCGCGGATCATGGCGGCCACCTGCTGCTGGTAGGCATCGCGGAGGCGGGAGAACGGGAGGTGGCCCAGGCTCGGCAACTTGGTACCAGGACCCACCGAGCCCAGAACGAAGCGGGGTTTGTCGGTGAACTCGTCGGCCACGCTACGGGCGATCCGGGCGGCCGCCTCGGCCAACTCCTCGAGCCGGTCGATGATGTCGTACTCGGCGAGGGCTGCCAGGTTGGTGCCGAAGGTGTTGGTCTCGATGCAGTCGGCCCCCGCTTCCAGGTAGGAGCGGTGGATGGAGGCCACCACGTCGGGCCGCGTGACGTTCAGGATTTCGTTGCAGCCTTCGAGTCCCAGGAAGTCCTCGGCGAGCGTCAGCTCATCGAACCCTTGGAGCATGGTGCCCATCGCCCCATCGGCGACGAGGACGGACGAGTTGAGGAATTGACGAATATCTGGCACCAATCCACCCTAGCCCGGACCGCAATACGCATCGCTGGAGGTCCACGTGGCAGGAATTCGCCCACAGCGTCCAGGCAGCACACCGAAGCGCCAGATCTGACACCAATCTGGCAGGCGGCATACACTGGACGAATGCAACTCCACTCGGACCTGAAGAATGTGGCCGTCGTGGTCGCCTTCAGTGGCTGGAACGACGCGGGCAACGCTGCCAGCGACAGCGTGCTCTACCTCTTGGACAACTACCCCAGCCGGGAGGTGGCCCGGATCGAGGACGAGCGGTTCTACGATTTCCAGGCCACCCGCCCCCAGGTGCGTCACCTCGATGACGGGCCCCTCGTCCAGTGGCCGTTCACTGCCGTTCACGTGGTCAACCACGACGAGCGCGACATCATCTGCGTCGTCGGGCCCGAACCGAGCCTGTTGTGGCGCACGTACGCACACGAGTTGGTCGACCTGCTCAAGGGTTACGAACCGGAGGTGGTCGTGCTGCTCGGGGCGATGCTGAGCGACACCCCCCATTCCCGACCCCTGCCGGTGGGCATGTACAGCTACGACGAGTCACTGCAGGACTCCCTGGAGCTGGAGCCATCCGGCTACGAGGGTCCCACCGGAATCCTCGGCGTGGTCAACCAGATGCTGCAGGCGGAGTCGGTGCCCGCCCTTTCCATCTGGGTGTCCATCCCCCACTACGTGGCCACCCCGCCCAACCCCAAGGCCCAGCACACGCTGATCAGCCGGCTGGAGACGGTGCTCGGGCTGGAGCTCGAACTCAACGACCTGCCGGATGAGGCCGTCAGCTGGACCCGGGCAGTGGACGAGCTCAGCTCGGAGGACCCGGACGTGGCGGAGTACATCGAGCAGCTGGAGGAGGCCAAGGACGCCTCCGACGTGGAGGACGCCACTGGCGAAAACATCGCCAAGGAGTTCGAGCGCTACCTCAAGGGGCGGCGCGACCGCGGCTGATCCTCAGTGCCGGTGTGCCGCAGCCGCCATGTCGCGCAGCTGGTTGACCATCTCGTTGGGATCGTCGGCGTTGTAGACCGCGGAACCGGCCACGAACGTGTCGGCCCCCGCTTCGGAGCAGCGCTCGATCGTCTCCGCGGAAACCCCCCCGTCCACCTGGAGCCAGATGTCTCGCGAGCCGAGGAGTTCGCGCGTGCGACGGATCTTGGGCAGTACCAGGTCAAGGAACTTCTGGCCGCCGAAGCCGGGCTCCACCGTCATCAGCAACACCATGTCCACCTCGTCAAGCATGTCGGCATACGCATCGATCCCGGTGGCCGGCTTGAGCGCAATCGCCGCCCGGGCCCCCCGGTTGCGGAGCTCACGGGCCAGGCGGATGGGAGCCTTGGCAGCCTCGACGTGGAAGGTCACCGACTCCGCGCCGGCCTCCACGAACTCGGGTGCCCACCTGTCGGGGTCCTCGATCATCAGGTGGATGTCGAGCATCTGCTGGGTGACCTGCCGGATGCTCTCCACCACGGGGAGCCCGAGGGTGAGGTTGGGGACGAAATGGTTGTCCATCACGTCGATGTGCACCGCGTCCGCGTCACGGATGCGGCCGATTTCTCCCCTCAAATCCGCGAAATCTGCATTCAGGATGCTCGGTGTGATGCGCATGCACCCAGCCTATCCGCTGGGAATGTGACGTCTGAGCAGAGCCATGAACATCGCATCGGTGCCGTGTCGGTGGGGCCAGAGCTGGAGGTAGTTGCCCACGGCCGCGTCCGCAACCTCCGGAAGATGCCGGGAGGCGTCGAGAACCTCCACGTCAGACCGGTGGGCCAGGACGCCCTCCACGATGTCCGTGGTCTCTGACCGGTGGGGCGAGCAGGTCACGTAGGCCACCACGCCCGCATCGAGGGTGGAGTCCAGGGCGCTGTCGAGCAACCCCCGCTGCAGCTGGGCCAGTTCCGTCACGTCGGAGGGCTGGCGGCGCCAGCGGGATTCGGGGCGACGCCGCAACGCGCCCAGCCCGGAGCAGGGGGCGTCCACCATGACCCGGGCGAAGCTCCCCGGCTGCCATGCCGGCCTGGTGCCGTCGGCCGTCATGATCGGCACGTCGCCGTAGCCACGCAGCGACTGGGCCACCAGACGCACCCGGTGCTCCTGCGCGTCGCTGGCGAGCAGCCAGTCACCCTGCTCCCGGGCGAGGCCGGTGAGCAACGCCGCCTTGCCGCCGGGACCGGCGCACATGTCCAGCCACGGCCCCCTGGGTGCGTCCACCCGCGACAGGGCCCAGGCCACCAGTTGGGATCCCTCGTCCTGGACTCCCGCCCGGCCCTCCGCCACGGCCGGGATTCTCCCGGGGACGACCTGCGCCACCGCCCCGAAGGGCGAGTACCGGGTGGGCGCGGCGCCGGCGGCCACGAGCTCCTCCCGGGTGACCAGCCCGGGGCGCACCACGAGGGTGGGGCGGGGAGCCACATTGTTGGCCGCCAGACTCGCCTCCAGTTCCTCGGCGGGAAGCAGGTCGGCGTACGCGCGGGCGATCCAGAGGGGATGATGTCCACGGACAGCGGCCGCGTCAGTGCCGTCGAGACCCTGGGCCAACAGGCCAGTCCACTCGTCGAGGTCGTTGGCGGTCACCTTTCGCAGGATGGCATTGACCAGACCGGTGACGCGCTGGCCCACCGTCTGCCGCGCCAGCTCGACCGTGGCGGCAACGGCGGCCCGGTTGGGCACGTCCATGGCGAGGATCTGGTGGCTGCCCAGCCGCAAGAGGTCCACCACGGCCGGCTGGAGGGACCCCAGGTCACGCCCGGCGGCCCGCTCGATGATGGCGTCGTAGGTGCCCATCAAGCGGCTGGTGCCGGAGACCAGTTCAGTGGTGAACGCAGCGTCCCGGGGCTCCAGCCCGGCCCGGGCGAGACGCTTGGCCAGTGCCAGGTTGGCGTAGGCATCCTCGCCGGTCACCTGGCGCAGCACGTCGAAGGCGACACGACGGGCGGTCATGTGAACACCACCTTCTCAGCAGCGCCGCCGCGCGCCCAGTCGATGGCGCCCATCCGACGCTTGCCCGGGGCCTGGACCTCCAGCAGTTCCAGCGTGCCTGAGCCGGTGCCGACGAAGACCTGCTTCCGGGTCACCTCGAGCTCACCGGGGGCGAGTTCGCGCGGATCCGACTGGGCGGCGCGGTAGATCTTGAACCGTTGGTCCTCCAGCAGACACCAGGCGCCCGGGTCCGGGGAGCAGCCCAGGACCAGGTTGCGGATAGAGCGGGCGTCGCGCGAGAACTCGATGCGGGCCGTCTCGACGGTGACCTTGGCGGCATGGGTGATGCCCTCGGTGGGCTGGGGTTGGGGCTCCTCCCCCGCTTCCAGTGCCTCCAGGGACTCCAGCAATTGGGCGGAACCCACCTGTGCGAGCTGGTCCAGCAGTTCACCGGCAGTCGCCTCGGGCATGGGGATCTCCAGGCTGCGGATCACGTCACCGGCGTCGAGTTGTTGCACAATGCGGAAGCAGGTGGTGCCCACCACGGCATCCCCGGCCATGATGGCACGCTGTACCGGGGCGGCACCGCGCCACCGGGGCAGCACGGAGAAGTGCAGGTTCACCCATCCCAGCCTCGGGATCTCCAGCAGTTCCTGGCCCAGCAGGGCCCCGTAGGCCACCACCGGGCACGCGTCCGGGGCCAGTTCGCGGACCCGGTCGATGAACGCCGGATCCGACGGCTTCGTCGGTTTGAGCACCTCGATGCCCGCCCGCTCGGCGATTTGGGCCGCGGGCGAGGGCCTCAGACGTCGGCCACGCCCGGTGGGTGCGTCGGGGCGGGTGATGACGGCTGCCACGTCGTGGGGGGACGCGAGCAGCTTCTCCAGCGACGGCACGGCCACCTCGGGCGTTCCAGCGAAGACCAGTCTCATCTCACTCCATCACGTTGGGATCGGTGTGTATGTACAGCCTGCCACCTTCCTTGCGGGCCGAGCGCACGGCAGCCGCCCGCTTCACACTGCGCACCAAATCGCGTCCGTGTGCCAGGGGGCTGCGGAGCAACGCCACCGCCTCGGGGTTGGGTTCCTCCCTGATGCGCGTGGGGCCAATGACATCGATCCCCTCGAAGGGATCGTTGTCCAGAAAGTCTGTCACCGCCTGCGGGTCGCCCCCCACCCGCACCACCCGGGCCGCCGGCGGCAGGCCGGTGGCGGCCCGTTCCGCCAGCTCCCGCGAGACGTACCCGGGGACATCCCCGCGGATGATGGCCTGCAGCGTCGGTTGCGTCGGTTCGCCGATGGCGAGCACGGTGCCGCCCTCCTCGGCGGGCCGGCACAGGGCCATCGCCGCACACCAGCGTCGCAGCGACTCCTCGCCCACCCGCAGGTCTGCGCGCGAGAGCATGAGTTCGGTGTCCAGCAGCAGCACCCCTGCATAACCCGTCGGCGCCGCGGGCTCGGCTCCGGGGGTGGCCACCACGATGGCGGAGCCCTCGGGTACGTCGGAGCGGATGCGGTCCCCCGAGGAGTTGATCGCCACCGTCCCGGGGAAGGCACGGGCCAGTTCCTCGGCGGTGCGGGAGGCGCCGACGATGGGGGCCCGCACCACCAGGCCCCGGCAGTGGGCGCATTCCCAGCGGGCGGGCTCGAAGCCGCAGAACGAGCACTCCGGACGGTCGCGCCGGCGCATCCGCATGCCGCCGGAGCACTTGGGGCAGGTGGCTCGGTTGCGGCAGCGGTCGCAGCGCAGGGCCGATCCGTGGCCGACGCGGGGCACCTGCACCAGGACCGGTCCCTTCGGCAGGTGGTCGCGCAGGAATCGGAAAGCTCCGGTGGGCAGGCGCAGGCGAGCCGCGGTCGGCTCGCGGGAGGGGTCGTCCCCAATGACGCGGACGGGCGGGACGATCCGGCGGGTATCGGCAGGGTTGAGCCGAATTTCGCCCGTCCATCCCCGCTCGATGAAGGCCTGTACCTCCGTGGATCGGGAGTGGGAGGCCATGAGGAGCCCGCAGCCGGTCTGGACGGTTCGAAGCACGGCCACCTCGCGGGAATGCGGGTACGGCGCACGCAGTTCCGAGTGGGCGTCGTTGCCGTCGTCGACCACCACCACCACCCCGAGGTCCACCATGGGGGCGAAGATGGCGCTGCGGGTGCCCACCACCACCCGGGCCATGCCTCGGCGGCAGGCCAGGAAGTTGCGGTATCGGGCCGAGCGGCCCATCTCCCCGCTCAGCTGGGCGACGGCTGTCTTGCCGAGGACCTGCCGGAACCGGTCAGCCGTGGCCTGCAGGTCGCGGGCCGTGGGCACCACCACCAGGGCTGAGCGACCGGATTCCAGGGTGGCGCCGACGGCCTCGAGCACTCCTCCCACCAGGTCGCCCTGCGGCCCGTGCACCGGCGGCACCAGCCAGGCCGCCCGGGGGGACCGGCCCTGCGCCAGGGCGTCGAGAAAGCCCGGACCACCCCCGAAGAAGGGCAGGACCTTTCGCTCCCCGACACGGCTGGGTTCCGGCCATTTGCGAGGTTCGGCCTTCTCGGTGGCGGCGTGTCGGGGCGGTATGGCCAGTCGGGCCACGTCGGAGAAGACCCCTGCGTAGTGGTCGGCCACGGTGCGGACCAACTGGTGGGTGTCCTCGTCCATGATCGGCTCGGGGGACACGACGGCGTGCAGCGGTTGCGCGTTGACCTGGGGGTCGGGCGCGGCGAAGTCGATGAGCCAACCGTCACGCAGTTGGCCGGCGAACCTCACCCGGACCCGGCACCCGGGGACAGCGGCATCGGCGAACTTGTCGGGGACGCGGTAGTCGAAGAGCCTGTCGAGGTGCGCGAGCGGCAGGTCAACGGCCACCCTCGCCACCTGTGGGGGCGGATCGGCCACCGACTGGCTCACGCGTCTAGCCCTTGACTGCCCGCGCCAGGATCTCGGCCCGGTCGGTGCGCTCCCAGGTGGCGTCGGCGAAGTCCCGGCCGAAGTGCCCGTACGTGCTGAACTTCCGGTAGATGGGGCGCTTCAGGTCCAGGTCGGCGATGATGGCGCCGGGGCGGAGGTCGAAGGTGTCCAGGACCGCCTGCTCGATCTGTTGCTCGGGTACCTCGCTGGTGCCGAACGTGTCCAGGTAGAAGCCGACGGGGCGGGCCTTGCCGATCGCGTAGGCCACCTGCACCTCGCACCTGTCGGCGAGCCCGGCAGCCACAACATTTTTGGCCACCCAGCGCATGGCGTAGGCGGCCGACCGATCCACCTTGGAGGGATCCTTCCCGGAGAATGCCCCCCCACCGTGGCGGGCAGTGCCGCCGTAGGTGTCGACGATGATCTTGCGGCCCGTGAGACCGGCATCCCCCATGGGGCCGCCGATCACGAACGTGCCGGTGGGGTTGACCAGGATGCGGGGAGCCTGGTCCTGCAGGTCGTAGCGCTCGAGCACCGGCCGGATCACGTGCCGCGTGAGGTCGGGCAGGATGTCGGTGGTGGGGTCTGCGCCCGGGTCGTGCTGGGTGGAGATGACCACCGTGTCGAGACCCACCGGTCGGCCCACGCCGTCGTAGCGAACGGTGACCTGCGTCTTGCCGTCCGGACGCAGGTACTCGATGGTGCCGTCCTTGCGCACCTCGGTGAGGCGCTCCGCCAGTCGATGGGCAAGTTCGATGGGCAGCGGCATCAACGATGTGGTCTCGCTGCAGGCGAACCCGAACATCAGGCCCTGGTCCCCCGCACCCTGGGTGCTGATGGCGTCGACGTCGTGCTCGACGCGGGACTCGTAGGCGCGGTCCACGCCCATGGCGATGTCCGGGGATTGCGAGCCGATGGACAGTGACACTCCGCACGAGAGGCCGTCGAGGCCGACGGCGGAGGAGTTGTAGCCGATGTCGAGGATGCGCTGGCGCACGATGTTGGCCACGTCCACGTAGGCCTCGGTGGTGACCTCGCCGGCCACCACCACCAGACCCGTGGTGATCAGGGTCTCGACGGCGGACCGGGCATCCGGGTCCTGGGCCAAGAGGGCGTCGAGGACGGCATCAGAGATGGAGTCGGCAATCTTGTCCGGGTGACCTTCGGTGACGGATTCCGACGTGAACAGTCGAGACATGCGTGTTCCTTCGAGTGGCTACAGGCCACATTTCGCGTTGCTTTTCGGTTCGGGACGGCAACAAGCCGTCCGCAACGATTGCCTCAGGAGGCGGGGTCGGGCTCCGTGTCGGTGCTCTGGGTGCCCTCGGCGAACGGGTCGACGAACGAGAACGACGGATCGGCCTCGGAGGCGTCCTGTTCGGCCTGGGCTTCGGCAGGGTCGATCTCGCTGTACTGGAGGAGTCCCTCGTTCAGCTCGCGCAGCGAGATGGACAGCGCCTTCTCCTGCGGCGCGGCGGAGACCAGCGGGCCGACATTCTCCAGCAGGCCCTCGCCGAGCTGGGAATAGTAGGCGTTGATCTGGCGGGCCCGTTTGGCCGCGAAAATCACCAGACGGTACTTGGAGTCGATGGTCTCCAGCAGGTCGTCGATGGGAGGGCTGGTGATGCCTTCTGGGTGAGTGCTCAAGTTTGACCTTCCGAGTCGTGTTGCTGGGACAAGCCCATCAAGTCTACCAATGTAGTCACTGTTTGCCCGACTTCTAAATTCTCCACCACGTGGTCGGCCTCGTGCAGGGAGGCGAGTTCCAGTTTGGCGGTGGCGAGACGACGCGCCTGGGCGGCGTCGTCCTCGGTGCCGCGGCCAGCCAGCCTGGCAACCAGCTCCTGCCACGACGGCGGCTTGAGGAACACCAGCGTGGCCTCCGGCATGTTGCACTTCACCTGGCGGGCGCCCTGCAGGTCGATCTCGAGAATCACGTGCCGGCCCCGACGCAATGCCTCCAGGACGGGAGCCCGCGGTGTCCCGTAACGGGACTGCCCATGGACCACGGCATGCTCCAGCATGTCGCCGCGGCCGACGAGCGCGTCGAATTCGCCGTCGCTCACGAAGTGGTACGTGCGGCCGTCCACCTCACCCGGCCGGGGTGGGCGGGTGGTGGCCGAGATGGAGACGTGCACCTCGGGGTGGCGTCGCAGGAGTTCCGCGCACACCGTCCCCTTGCCCACCCCGCTGGGACCCGAAATCACCCAGAGCCGGGCGCCGTCACTGACCATGCGCCCAGCCTAGTGGGCCA
>CAZPSO010000074.1:0-10862 GCA_964588895.1 uncultured Tessaracoccus sp. | reverse complement strand
CCCGCAGCCGCTGCGCAAGAAGATCGCCGACATCACCGACATGCTGGACCGCGAGGACGCCGACACCGTCCAGCTCCTGCGGGCGCAGAAGGAGGCCACGGGCCGCAAGGGCAGGAAGGGCCTCAATGCCGGTGCCATGGCCACCGACGAGCTCACCCGGCTCATCGAGGACCTCACCGCCCAGATGCACCAGGCCGCGGCAGAGTTGCATTTCGAGTTGGCCGCCGGGCACCGCGACGAGATTGCCGACCTGAAGAAGGAACTGCGGCAGATGATCGAGGCCAACAAGTAGCAGGGGTTCCGCGGGCTGCCCCCGCACTGCTTTGCTAGGCTCAGGGCACGCCAGCCGCCGTCGCCTGTCGAAAGGGTCACCGCCCATGCTCCGCCGAACCGCCCTGCACCCGCTGCACGTCGAGCTCGGTGCCAAACTGGTTGATTTCGCGGGCTGGGAGATGCCCGTCCAGTTCGCCGGCGTCCTGCCCGAACACCTCCACACCCGGTCCGCCGCGAGCCTGTTCGACGTCAGCCACATGGGACAGCTCCTGGTGCGGGCCGAGGACCCGGACCAGGCCGCGGTCCTGCTGGAGACGGTGATGCCGGCCAGTCTGACGGGGCTGAACCAGGGCCGCCAACGCTACGTGGTGATCACCACCGCCGCGGGCGGGGTCCTGGACGACCTGATGGTGGCCCGACGCGACGACCACTTCCTCCTGGTGGCCAACGCCGCCCGGACCGCCGCGGACCTGGAGGTCTTGCGCGCCGTGGAGGGCCTGGAGGTCACGCTCGTGAGCGACCGGGCCCTGCTCGCGTTGCAGGGTCCGGCGGCCGAAACGGCCCTGGTGCGGCTGGTGCCCGACGTGCGGCAGTTGGTGTTCATGGACGCGGTGGTGCTGGACTTCGACGGCCACCCGCTGTGGGTGTCGCGATCCGGATACACCGGCGAGGACGGCTTCGAGGTCTCCGTCCCGGACGCCGCCGCCGTGGACCTCGCGCGGGCCTTGTTGGCCATGGACGAGGTGGCCCCTGCTGGCCTCGGCGCCCGCGACAGCCTGCGGCTGGAGGCGGGCATGCCGCTGTATGGCCACGAACTGGACACCGGAATCACACCCGCGCAGGCGGGCATCGGCTGGGCGGTGCCGAAGGTGCGCCGCCACGGCGGTTCCCGCGAGGGCGGCTTCCCCGGTGCCGACGTCATCCTCCCTGAACTGCAGAGCGGTCCGGTCCGCATCCGGCGCGGCCTGCGCCCCGCGGGGCGGGCCCCGGTCCGCGAGGGCGTGGAACTGTTTGCCGACGAGCACTCCCCCACCCCGATCGCCTCGGTCACCTCCGGCGGATACGGTCCAAGCGTGGGCGGCCCGATTGCCATGGGGATGCTGCCCGCGGAGCTGTCGGTGGGCGATACCGTGTTCGCAGAGCTGCGCGGCAAACGGGTGCCGGTCTCGGTCCACGAACTGCCGTTCATCGAAGTGTCCTACAAACGCTGAAGGAGAAAGCCATGAAGTACACCCCCGACCACGAATGGCTCGACGACTCCGACGGCGACATCGCCGTCGGCATCACCGAATTCGCCGCGCAGGAGCTGGGCGACATCGTGTTCATCGAGTTGCCCGAGGTGGGCCAGGAGATCACCGCGGGTGACGAGGTGGTGGTGATCGAGTCGGTGAAGGCCGCCTCCGAGATCTCTTCTCCCATCGACGGCACCATCACCGCCGTCAACGGTGAACTGGTCGACAGCCCCGGACTGGTCAATGAGGACGCGGCCAGCACCTGGTTCTACCGGATGGACCCACGCGACCCAGATGCCATCGACTCCCTCCTCGACGAGGACGCCTACGAAGACCTGATCTCGGAGAAGTAGCCCCACTAGGAACGAAGAACCTCCCATGAGCGCCTGGAAGCCCACCGACTACAACCCCGACGACTTCGCCAACCGCCGCCACATCGGTCCCAGCCCATCGGAGATGGACACGATGCTGGGGAGACTTGGAGTCTCCAGCCTCGACGAGCTGATCGACCAGACAGTGCCCGCCACCATGCGCCAAGAGGCGCCGTTGGCGTGGGAGCCTCACACCGAGGGGCAGCTGTTGCAGCGGCTGCGGCAGGTGGTGCGCAAGAACGAGGTGAAGATCTCGCTGATCGGGCAGGGCTACTACGGCACGGTGACCCCACCGGCCATCCAGCGCAACATCTTCGAGAACCCCGCCTGGTACACCGCGTACACGCCCTATCAGCCGGAGATCTCGCAGGGCCGGCTGGAGGCCTTGCTGAACTTCCAGACCATGGTCATCGACCTCACCGGGCTGCCCATCGCCGGCGCCAGCCTGCTGGACGAGGCAACGGCTGCCGCCGAGGCCATGGGCATGGCGCTGCGGAGCAACCGCACCGGCCGCACCAGGTTCTTCGTGCACGACCACCTGCATCCCCAGGTTCGCGCGGTCGTGGCCACCCGCGCCAGGCCGCTCGGGGTGGAGATCGTGGCCGGTCCCCTGGAGGATCTGGTTCCCGACGAGGTCTTCGGCGCGCTGCTGGCCCACACGGGTACCCACGGCCACCTCCATGACCTCACCGAGCCCATCTCCGCGCTCCACGCAAACGGGGCGCTGGGCATCGTCGCCACCGACTTGCTGGCCCTGTGCCTGCTGAAGGAACCCGGCGCGATGGGCGCGGACATTGCCGTCGGCTCGGCGCAGCGGTTCGGGGTGCCGATGGGCTACGGCGGCCCGCACGCCGCGTTCCTGGCCTGCACCGACAAGCTGAAGCGCACCATGCCCGGGAGACTGGTCGGGGTCTCCGTCGACGCCGCCGGCAACCGCGCCTACCGCCTGGCACTGCAGACCCGCGAGCAGCACATCCGGCGCGAGAAGGCCACCTCCAACGTGTGCACCGCCCAGGCCCTGCTGGCGGTGATGGCCTCCATGTACGCCGTCTTCCATGGACCCAAGGGCCTCAAGGCCATTGCGCAGCGGGTGCATCTGCTCACGGCCACCCTGGCCCGCGCCCTGCGCGACGGAGACGCCATTGTGGAACCCGACACGTTCTTCGACACCCTGACCGTCACCGTGGGCGTGGGCCAAGCCGGCCTCCTGGCGGCCGCCGAGCAGCGTGGCATCAACCTGCGCCGGGTGGGCCGCGACAGGGTGGGCATCTCCCTGGATGAGACCAGCACCTTGCAGGTGGTGGCCGACGTGCTCGCCGTGTTCGGCATCGACGCGAAACCGGGCCTGGCCGATGAGCCGGCCATTGATGGGTCACTGCTCCGCGACAGCGACTACCTGGTTCACCCCGTATTCCACATGAACCGGGCCGAGACCGAGATGATGCGCTACATGCGGCGCCTCAGCGACCGCGATCTGGCCCTGGACCGCGCCATGATCCCGCTGGGCTCGTGCACCATGAAGCTCAACGCCGCCGTCGAGATGATGCCGGTCTCCTGGCCCGGGTTTGCCGGGCTGCACCCCTATGCCCCATCGCGCCAGGCGCGGGGGTACGCCGAGGTGGTGGCCGACCTGGAGGCCAAGCTGTGCACGATCACCGGCTACGACACATTCTCGATGCAGCCCAATTCCGGTGCGCAGGGCGAGTACGCGGGCCTGGTCACGATCAATCGCTACCACCGCTCCCGCGGCGACGACCAGCGCAACATCTGCCTGATTCCCACCTCCGCGCACGGCACCAACCCCGCCTCCGCCCAGATGGCCGGGATGAAGGTGGTGGCGGTGAAATCGGCAGCAAACGGCGACATCGACATTGACGACTTCGAGGCCAAGGCGGCCGAAGCCGGTCAGAACCTGGCGGCGGCGATGATCACCTACCCCTCCACGCACGGCGTGTTCGAGGACACGGTGGGCCGCGTCTGCGAGGTCACCCACCGCCACGGTGGGCAGGTTTACATCGACGGCGCCAACATGAACGCACTGGTGGGCCTGGTGCGGCTGGGCGACCTGGGCGGTGACGTCTCCCACCTGAACCTGCACAAGACCTTCGCCATCCCCCACGGCGGAGGCGGTCCGGGCATGGGACCGATCGGCGTCAAGCAGCACCTCGCCGGACACCTCCCCACCGACCCCGCCACTGGTGAGGAGGGTGCCGTCGCAGGCGCCAACTGGGGGTCCGCGTCGATCCTGCTGATCTCGTGGGCCTATGTGCTGCTCATGGGCGGGCAGGGCCTCACCCAGGCCACGCGGGTGGCGATCCTGAGTGCCAACTACCTGGCAAAACGACTGGGTGAGGCCTATCCGATCCTCTACGAAGGCAACAACGGCCGCGTGGCCCACGAGTGCATCGTGGACACCCGCCCCCTGGCAGGATGCGACGTCACCGTCGACGACGTGGCCAAGCGCCTGGTGGACCACGGCTTCCATGCCCCCACCATGAGCTGGCCGGTGCCGGGCACCCTGATGGTGGAGCCCACCGAATCCGAGACGCTCGCCGAACTGGACCGTTTCGTGGCGGCCATGCTGGACATCGCCCGCGAGGCCGACGACGTGAGACAGGGCCGGATCCGCATCGCGGACTCCCCCCTGCGGCGTGCCCCCCACACCGTAGAGGACCTGGTGGCGGACTGGGACCGGCCATATACCCGCGAACAGGGTTGTTTCCCCGCCGGATCGTTCCGGGTGGACAAGTACTGGCCGCCCGTTGGCCGCATCGACCATGCCTACGGCGACCGCAACCTGGTGTGTGCCTGCCCGCCGTGGGAGGGCACCCACGCCTGAGGTTCCACGAACCCAGTCCGGACTGCGACCCAGCGGTTGGTGTGTTTGCCAGCGAAGCGCGTTGGCCGGAGCCCTTGTTCTCTGCATGGGTCGCCACACCGGTTGGGGATGGCGACCCATGCAGAGAACTGAGTAAGGACTGCCCCACCGGGGTGATTCGGCTGTTGGCGAACCGGATTTCGCTTTGCCAAGCCTCGGTGCCTATGGTGGAAGTGGTCTTGACAAGGGATGAGGAATCGATGATGCGGGCGTATGGAATGGGTCGGCCGGTGGCCGCCTTCCAGGTGGCCCATCCCGTCGTCCCCCTGGCCGGCGCCTGCTGCGCCCGTTGACACCACCCGTCTGCCTTCGGGCGAGATGACACCCCCTGCCCCGCACGGGCATGACCGTGCCTTCGCCCCCCAAGAAGTCCACCCTGCCCTGGAGCCGCCGTGATCGAACTGCGCCACATCTCAAAACGCTTCCCCGTCGCCAAGGGGGAAGTGAAGGCGCTCGACGACGTATCCCTGACGGTCGAGGAGGGTGCTATCCAGGGCTTGATCGGTAGCTCCGGGGCCGGGAAATCGACGCTGCTGCGCTGCATCAACCTGCTGGAGCGCCCGGACCAAGGGGAGGTCTTCGTCGACGGGGTCCCCATGCTGGAGCTGGGCAAGCGTGAGTTGTCGCAGCGTCGCCGGGGCATCGGGATGATCTTCCAGCAGTTCAACCTGGTGGAGGCCAAGACGGTCTTCGAGAACGTGGCACTACCGATGCGCCTGGCGGGGGTTCCGGACTCGGCAGTCCGTCCCCGGGTGGAGGAACTGCTCGGCTTCGTGGAGCTCTCGGAGAAGGCTCAGACCTATCCCCAGCGGCTTTCCGGCGGGCAGAAGCAGCGTGTGGGCATCGCCCGCGCCCTGGCCAACAACCCAGCCATCCTGCTGTGCGACGAGGCAACCTCAGCACTGGACCCCGAGACCACACAGTCGATCCTGGCGCTGCTGAAGCGGATCAACGAGGAGTTCGGCATCACCATCGTGATCGTGACCCACGAGATGCAGGTCATCGCCCAGAGCTGCCAGCGCGTCGCCGTCATGAGCCACGGTCGCATCGTGGAATCCGGTGAGGTGCTGGAGGTGTTCGCACACCCACGGGAGCCGATCACCCGGCGCTTCGTGCGCACCATCATCGACGACCGGATCCCGGAGTCGCTGATGCAGCTGCTGCACGAGACCCGCTCCCACAATGAGGTGTGGCGCCTCACCGCCAAGGGGCGCAACGCCAGCTCCACGGTCCTCAGCGAGCTGGCCCGCGAGCTGCCGTTGACCACAAGGCTGCTGTACGCGTCGATGCACGAGATCGACGAACAGGTCTTGGGCGTGCTGATGGTCCAGGCCATCGGCGACCCCTCGACGCTCGAGGCGGCACGGCATCGGATCACCGACGCCGGCATCGACGTGGATCGTACCGAGATCCGTGAACTGGTGGAAGCCAGCAGGGAGGCAGACGTCGAATGAATCAGTTCGAGGAGTTCTTCGGAATCAGGAACGCGGCCTTGCTGGAAGCCGGCGTCGACACGCTCTACATGGTGGGGTTCTCGTTGGTGTTGGGCACCCTGCTGGCCATCCCGATGGCCATGGGGTTGGTGCTCTGGCGCCCCGACGGCGTCAAGGCCAACAAGGTGGGCTACGAGGTGCTCAACTTCGCGGTCAACATCGCCCGTTCCCTGCCGTTCATCATCCTGATGGTGGTGCTGATGCCGCTCACCCGGTTCATCGTGGGCACCCGGATCGGGACCACGGCTGCGCTGGTACCGCTGACGCTGTTCATCGCCCCATTCATGGCCAGGCTGTTCGAGACCTCGATCCTCGACGTGCCGCGCGGCATCATCGACGCGGCGCAGTCCATGGGTGCCACCACGTGGCAGGTGGTCCGCCACTTCCTGCTCCCCGAGGCCTGGGGTTCGCTGCTGTTGGCCATCACCACCGGCACCGTCACCCTGGTGGGTGCCACCGCCATGGCGGGCACCATCGGCGCCGGTGGGGTGGGCGATCTGGCCCTCACCTACGGCTACCAGGCCTTCAACACTCCATTGATGATGCTGACCGTCGTGGTGCTGATCGTCTTCGTCCAGGGCATCCAGACCCTGGGCAACACCCTGGCCCGGCGCGTTCGCACCCGGGCCTGAAACAACGGAAGGAAACCCATGTTCAACAAGAAATGGACCGCTGCTGCGGCAGCCACCCTGGCCTCGGCCTTGCTGCTGACCGCCTGCGGCGCCGAGGACACCACCGGCAACGGTGACAAGACCGAGATCCGCTACGGCAAGGCCCAGGGCCCCTACACGGTCCTGTTCGAGGAGGCCATCATCCCGATCCTGGAGGAGGACGGCTACACCTTCGACGTCACCGATTTCTCCGACCTGATCCAGAACAATCACGGCCTCCAGGAGAAGGCGATCGACGTCAACGTCGAGCAGCACTCCGCCTACGCCGACGCGTACAACGAGGCCAACGACGGCGACATCGCCGTCATCGGCCCCATCCCGACGGTGCCGGCGGGGCTCTTCTCCGCGCACTACGACTCCATCGACGAGATTGCCCGGGGGATGACGGTGGCCGTCCCCAACGACGCTGCCAACACCGCCCGCGCCTACGCCCTGCTCGCCAAGGCGGGCTGGATCACGCTCGAGCCCGACGCCGACCTCGCCACGCTGACCGCAGAGGACATCGCGGAGAACCCGCATGACCTGGACCTGATCGAACTGGTCAACACCACCGTGGCCGCCACGCTGGAGGACTTCGACTTTGCGGTGATCACCGGGTCGATCGTCTACAACGCCGGCATCGACCCCGCCACCGCCCTGCTGCAGGAGGACATCCTGGACCACCTCGTCCTGCAGGTGGCCGTCCACGAGGACAACGCCGACGCCCCGTGGGCCCAGGACATTGTCGCGGCCTACCAGTCCGACGAGCTCAAGGCCTGGATGGACGAGAACAATGAAGGCCTTTGGTGGATTCCCGAGGAACTTCAGTAGGCGCACAAAGAACATCGGATCGTGCGGCCCGGGCCTATGGCCCGGGCCGTTCGCGACTCCAAGGTCCTCGCGGTGGCCGTGGGGTGCGGCTCGGGAGGACCCGGAGCAGCCAGGGCACCAGGCCCAGTGAGATGAGGCCCGTGACGAACCCAGCCATCGCCAGCGTCGAGAACGCGGTGACCGCCGTGACCACGCCCGGACCGGCGAGCCTGCCCACACCCACCATCGCGTTCCACCGCGCCAAGTGGCGGGTGCGGTCCTCATCGGGGGCGATGTCGATCCCGAGCGTCATGACGATGCCGGCCCCCATGCCGTTGCCCAGGGCGATCAGCACGGCGCTGACGCTGAGCACGACGATGGCACCCACGGGGGTCAGCGGCACGCTCCACACCAGCACCGCCATCCCGACGTAGCCCACCCCGGTTCCCAGCAGGCAGGTGAGCAACACGAAGGTGCGCCCATAGCGCTCCATGACCGTCCCGGCGGGCACGAACAGCAGGATCTCCAGAAAGGCCGAGACCCCGAAGATCAGGGAGATGGTGGCCGCGTCGACGCCCAGCGTGGCGCCCAGCAATGGCAGGATCAGTGGGCGGTTGACGCGTCCCATGGTCAGCGGCAGCACGCCGAGGCCCACCTTCAGCACGTCCTCCCAGTCGGAGTAGCGCAGGCGGGGGGCGCCAGGGATCCGGCGCACGGGCAGGCGGTTCTTCCGGTCGCCGGGAAGCATTCGCCAGCCCACCAGGACCGTCGCCACCGTCATCGCCACCGCGTCCACGAGGAACACGTAGTGCATGTCGGCCACGGCGATCACCGCCGCACCCAGCACGGGGCCAAGCACGCTGCCGATCCTGAACATGCCGCCGAAGGTGGACATGCCGCGCGGCCTGAACTCGGGAGCAAGGTGGGTGGCGAGGTATGCCTGACGGCCCAGCACCCAGACCTGTTCGGCCAGGGCCATGCCCACCAGCACCGCGATGAGCCCGAAGCGATGCATCAGCGATGACGACTGCTGATCGGCATGGGCCAGCAATGCGAAGCCGGCCAGGTTGACCAGCACCAGGCCGACGCCGGTGGCGATCATGGCGGACCGCTCCCCCACGCGGACCATCAACTGCCCGACGGGAATCGGTCCCAGCACACCCACCACGCCCGAGATCAGCGTCAGCGCAGCGGCCTGCGGGACGGTGAAGCCCAGCGAGAGGGCCATCAGTGGCAGCACCGGCAGCAGCGCCGTCATCCCGATACCGTGCGCCAGCGAAGGCACGTAGACAGGCAGGATCAGGGGGCGCAGTGCACTACCCGCGTGGCTGCTCATCGCCCCTCCTCCCGCGCAGCCAATCTCATCGGCGCGCCGTTGACATTGCCACTTCCCACAAACGGTAACGATCTGATAACGTTGGTAACGAGTTGATAACAAAGGAGGTGAAAGTGTCCATGCGGCCCTTCCTGATCTTCGCGGTCACACTGTCGATCACGGTCGGCTTCGTCGCTCTCCTCACGGTCATGATGATTCCGATCGGGCTCCCCGGTGCTCTCGAATACACGATGCTGTCGTTGGTCCTCTTCCCGGTCACGGGTGTGGCATGGCACCGTCGCGTGAGGCGAACAATGCACAGTATCCCCACTACGAGTTGACCACGTTCTCCTGCCACCACACCCGCACCTGAGCGCGGGTCTCGTCAGGGGATCCCGAATTGTCAATCACCCACGTCGCCACCTCCAGCCTTTGGGCACGGGTGGCCTGAGCATCAAGTCGGGCCTGGGCCTCCTCCACGTCCAGCCCGTCCCGGGAATGCAACCGTGTGAGTTGCGCTTCTTCGGGCACATCGACAACCATGACGTGCTCGAATCCCGTTACCAGTCCCGCCTCCACGAGGAGCGGGATCACGTGTACCACCACGGGCTCCGCCGACGACCGCTGTTCTCTCTCCTCGGCGAGTCGGCGGACCCGTGGATGCACGATCGCATTGAGGTCTGCCCGCGCCGTGGCGTCGCCAAAGATGATGCCCCCGAGCGCCGGACGGTCCAGGGTGCCATCGGGGCGCAGCATCCCGGGCCCGAACCTCTCCACCACGGCGGCCAGTCCCTCGGTGCCCGGCGCGACGGCTTCCCGCGCCAGATGGTCGGAGTCGATGATGACCGCCCCGAGCCCCTCCAGTTCGTCCGCGACGAACGACTTGCCCGAGGCGATCCCTCCAGTCAGTGCCATGCGCAACATGAGCCCCATTGTGGTGCCTGATGGCCCTCGGCTGGGAGAATCTCGCGGTTCAGCCGTGCGGAACCGGCGCGGCCCACTAGCCTTGGAGAGTTGAAAGGAGGTACAACCATGGTTCGAATCCTGTGGATCATTGCCTTGATCATCCTTGCCTTCTGGCTGATCGGCTTCATCCTGGACATCATCGGCGCGTTTATCCACGTGCTGTTGGTGGTGGTGGCGGTCATCGTCATCTACAACCTGGTGACCGGCCGCAAGAAGGCAGTGTGACCAGCGCTTGAGAAGGAAAAAACGCCCCTCCCGCCGTGCGGGAGGGGCGTCTTTTCAGTTTTCGATCAACTGCCGCCGGTGAGCTTCTCGCGAAGTGCCTGCAGCGCCTCGTCGGAGGCCAGCGAACCTTCGCCGCTGGTCTCTTCGGCCTGACCGGTGAATCCGGTGACGGTCTCCACCGAGGAGGCGTCGCGGTCCGCGGACTCGGCATCCTCGACCTGCTTCTTGTGGGCTTCCCAACGAGTTTGTGCCTCTGCGTACTGGCGCTCCCACGCCTCGCGCTGCTCGTCGTAGCCTTCCTTCCACTCGTTGGTCTCCGGATCGAAGCCCTCGGGGTAGATGTAGTTGCCCTGGTCGTCGTAGCTGGCGGTCATGCCGTACAGCGACGGGTCGAAGTCGTCAGCGGCGATGTCGACGCCCTCGTTGGCCTGCTTGAGCGACAGGGAGACGCGGCGGCGCTCCAGGTCGATGTCGATGACCTTGACCATGACCTCGTCGCCCACGGAGACGACCTGCTCCGGGATCTCGACGTGGCGCTCGGCCAGCTCAGACACGTGGACCAGGCCCTCGATGCCGTCGCCGACGCGGACGAACGCACCGAACGGGACGAGCTTCGTGACCTTGCCCGGCACGATCTGGCCGATCTGGT
>CAZPSO010000073.1:0-10954 GCA_964588895.1 uncultured Tessaracoccus sp. | reverse complement strand
GCCGGTCTCACCGGTGGAGTACGGCGGGAAGTTGTAGTTGTGCATGTAGCGCTTGGTGGTTTCGGGCGACAGGGAGTCGATCTTCTGCTCCATGTCCAGCATGTTCAGCGTCGAGACGCCCAGGATCTGGGTCTCGCCACGCTGGAACAGCGCCGAGCCGTGCACCCGCGGGATGGTTGCCACCTCGGCCGAGAGCGTGCGGATGTCACGGGGGCCGCGTCCGTCGATGCGGACGCCCTCGGCGAGGGTGCGGCCGCGGACGATCTTCTTGGTCAGGGCCTTCAGCGCTGCTGAGACCTCGCTCTCGCGACCCTCGAAGCGTTCGGCAAGCTGCTGCTGGACGTCTTGGCGGATGCCGTGGGTGGCCTCGTCGCGTTCCTGCTTGCCGACGATGCGCATGGCCTCAGCGACACGCTCGGCGGCGAGTTCTTCCACCGAGGCGAACACGTCGTCCTCGTGGTCACGGAAGATGGGGAAGTCGGAGGTTTCCTTGGGCAGCTTGGCCTTCAGCTCGGCCTGCGCGTCGCACAGCACCTTGATGAAGGGCTTGGCGGCCTCGAGGCCCTGGCCCACCACTTCCTCGGTGGGGGCGGTCTTGCCGGCGCGGACGTTCTCCCACGTTGCGTCGGTACCGCCGGCTTCCACCATCATGATGGCCACGTCGCCGTCCTCGAGGACGCGACCTGCCACCACCATCTGGAAGGTGGCGCGCTCGACCTGCTCGACGGTGGGAAACGCCACCCACACGTCGTCGATCAGTGCGACGCGGACGCCGCCGATCGGACCGGAGAACGGCAGGCCGGCCAGGGTGGTGGACATGGAGGCCGCATTGATGGCCACCACGTCGTAGTAGGCGTTGGGGTTCAGCGACAAGACGTTGACGACGACCTGCACCTCGTTGCGCAGGCCATTGACGAAGGCGGGGCGCAGGGGGCGGTCGATCAGGCGAGCGGTGAGGATTGCCGCCTCGCCGGGGCGCCCTTCGCGACGGAAGAACGAGCCGGGGATCCGGCCCGCGGCGTACATGCGTTCCTCGACGTCGACGGTCAGCGGGAAGAAGTCGATGGCATCGCGCGGCGTCTTCCCGGCGGTGGTGGCGGCCAGCAGCATGGTGTCCTCGTCGAGGTACACCGCGGCTGAGCCGTCGGCCTGCTGCGCGAGCAGACCGGCTTCGAAACGAATGGTATGAGAACCGAATTTGCCGTTGTCAATGACAGCTTCGGTGACTTGCAGGCCTTGTCCTTCCATGGACCGGGCTCCTTTCAGTAAGAACTGCAGGAAAAGAGCGTGCGAGACTTATGCGCAAACTACCGGTCTTCGATCGAGGCCCGCGGGGGCACCAGGCACCCGAAGACCACTACCGAGGACCAGGTAACGCTCCCTGCCCACAGCATGATTCCTGACCGGTGTACAACCGGCCACCCACCAGTCTAACCCAGAGGCGCCCGGTTCACTGCATCGTCACACATGCCCGCGGCACACACGAGGACACCCCCGGGTGGCCTTATCCGGCGGCGACCACAACAGCCCCAGGGGCAACTTGTAGGCTCAATTCATCGTCAAGAGAGCCCGATCACCGCTCGAGGCAGGAGGAACCCAAGATGTCGACGATCACCCAACCAGCCATCGTTGAGGCCGCCGTCAGCACCGCACGCCGCTGGGCGAGCGCGTCTGCGGGGCAGAAGGAGGCCCTGGCCACGAGGGTGCTCACCAAGGCCCTGAAGCAGCCGGGCGGCCTGGCCTTCACCCTGGACTTCGTCGATGGGGTGGTGCGGCCCGAGGACAACAAGGTGGCCGCCCGCAACCTGGCCAAACTCTCCTCCCGCGACGTGAGCTTCCTGCCCCCAGGCCTGCGGGAAGGTTTTCTCGCTGCCTGCAAGGCCGCTCCCCTCCTGCCCTCCCTCGTGATGCCGCAGGTGCGCACCGCCTTCGCCGTGATCGTCGGCGACCTGGTGGTGGACGTCGCCGAGAAGAACCTGGGCAAGGTCCTGGCCAAGCTGCAACAAGACGGCGTGCGCCTCAACATCAACCTGTTGGGCGAGGCCGTCCTCGGAGAGGGCCACGCGCGCCGCCGCCTCGACCAGACCAGACGCCTCCTTGCCCGCGACGACGTGGACTACGTCTCGCTCAAGGTCTCGGCCGTGCTCGGTCCGCACGCCGCCTTCGCGTTCGAGGACACCGTCGCCGAAGCCATCGAGCGGTTGCGGCCCATCTACCTGTTCGCCGCCGAGACCGGCAAGTTCATCAACCTCGACATGGAGGAATACAAGGACCTCCACCTCACCCGTGAGGTGTTCATGCGGCTGCTGAGCGAACCCGGGCTCCGCGAGCTGAGCGCCGGTATCGTGGTGCAGACCTACCTTCCCGACGCCATGGACGAGCTGATCCAGTTGGCCGACTTCGCGCGGACGCGGGTGGCGGCCGGTGGGGCACCCATCAAGGTGCGCCTGGTCAAGGGCGCCAACCTGGCCATGGAGAAGGTCACGGCAGAGCTCCACGGGTGGCCCTGCCCCGTCCTGCCCAGCAAGGAGGCCAGCGACGCCAACTTCCTGCGTGCCCTGGACTTCTGCCTCCAGCCCGAGACCATCGACGTCATGCGCGTCGGCGTGGCCAGCCACAACCTGTTCTCCCAGGCCCTGGCGTGGGAGCTGGCGAAGGAGCGCGGCGTCGAACACGGGATCGACGTCGAGATGCTCTCCGGCATGGCGGCCAACCAGGCCGAAGCGATCCGAAGCGACGTGGGCTCGCTCCTGCTCTACCTGCCGGTGGTGGAGCGCTCCGAACTGGATGCGGCCATCGCGTACCTGGTGCGTCGCCTGGAGGAGAACGCGGCGGAAGAGAACTTCATGTCGCGCATCTCCACGATCGGTGAACGTGATTCCTTCGCCGTGGAGGAGGAACGGTTCCGCCGGTCCCTCGCCCGGCTCGGGCGTGACGGGCTCGGTCCCCTGCTTCCCAATCGGCGGCAGGACCGCACCAAACCTGCCCCCTCCTTCACGGGGGATTTCGACAATGCCACCGACACCGACCCCGCACTGAGCGCCAATCAGGAGTGGGCTGCGGGCATCATCGCATCACTTCCGGACGCAGAACTGGGCGCGAACACGGTGAAGGAGGGCACCCTGACCACGGCCGAGCAGCTGGGTCAGGCCATCAAGCGCGGCAAGAGCGCCGGCCAGAAGTGGGCCCAGCGTCCCCTGGCGCAACGCGTCGAGTTGTTGCGCCGAGTGGGCGACGAGCTGGAAAAGGCCCGTGCCGATCTCCTGCGGGTGGCCGCCGACGAGGTGGCCAAGACCCTCGAGCAGGCCGACGTCGAGGTATCCGAGGCCTGCGACTTCGCCCGCTATTACGCCCAGCAGGCCGAACACCTGGGTGAAATCGACGGAGCCACCTTCACCCCCGCTTCCCTGACCGCGGTGGTGCCACCGTGGAACTTCCCACTGGCCATTCCGCTGGGGGGCGTCATGGCCGCCCTGGCAGCCGGGAGTGCCGTGATCCTCAAGCCGGCTTCTGCGTCGAGGCGCTGCGGTGCCCTGCTGGCCGAGGCCTGCTGGCGTGCTGGCATCGACAAGGACCTGCTGCAATTCGTCGTCCTCGACGACCGGAAGCTCGGCAACGCGCTGGTCACCGACCCCCGGGTGGAGCGCGTCGTGCTCACCGGGTCGTCCGAGACTGCGCAGATGTTCCTGGGCTGGCGCCCCGGCCTGCACCTGATGGCCGAGACCTCGGGCAAGAACGCCACCATTGTCACCGAGTCGGCCGACATGGACCTGGCAGTCGCCGACGTGGTGGCCTCGGCCTTCGGGCACGCGGGACAGAAGTGCTCGGCTTCCTCCCTGGTGATCCTGGTGGGCAGCGTCGGCAAGTCAAGGCGCTTCATCGACCAGCTGGTGGATGCGGTCAGCTCGCTCAACGTCGGCTGGCCCACCGATCCCACCACCCAGATGAGCCCCCTGACCGAGGTCCCGGGCGAGAAGTTGCTCCGCGGTCTCACCACCCTGGGCCAGGGCGAGACATGGCTGATCGAGCCACGCCAGCTCGACGGGACCGGTCGGCTGTGGTCCCCCGGCGTGCGTGACGGGGTCCAGCCTGGCTCCGACTACCACCTGACCGAGTTCTTCGGCCCGATCCTCGGCATCATGCACGCGCGTGACCTGGACCAGGCAATCGAGTGGCAAAACGGCACCGAGTACGGCCTGACCGCCGGCCTGCACAGCCTGGATTCCGACGAGGTCAACAAGTGGATCGATTCGGTGGCCGCCGGCAACGTGTACGTCAACCGAGGCATCACCGGCGCCATCGTGCGCCGTCAGCCCTTCGGCGGGTGGAAACGCTCCGGGGTGGGAACCGGCACCAAGGCGGGGGGCCCCAACTACCTGTTCGGCTTCGGCACGTTCTCCGACGCGAAGCCTTCGTCCAATGTGATCCGACTCACCACCCCCGCCGCCCGGGAACTCCTGCTGTTGGCCGAGGAGTTCATCACCGAGCCGGAGAACCTGCAGTGGCTGCGTGCGGCTGTCGAATCGGACGAGCAGGCGGTGCTGGACGAATTCGGCATCACACACGACCCGTCAGGCCTTGACTCGGAACTGAACCTGTTTCGCTACCGGCCCACAGCCACGGTCCTGCGGGTGGAGGGCCAGCCGATCCATGTGCTGCTGAGGGAAATCTCCGCTGCCATCGCATCCGGCATCCCCTTCGACGCCCTGCGGGTGAGCGTGGATGCAGCCCCCGAGCGCCTCGTCGCGTGGTGCACCCAGCACGGCATCCAGGTGGTCACCCAGTCAGTGGTGGACTTCGATGCGTGGATCACCCACCAGAACTGGCACAACGAGGGCCGCATCCGTTTCGTGAGCGACCGCGAGCTGGTCATCGGCTCCATTGACGTGGCGGTCCACGACAACGCGTCGGTGCGCGCGGGACGCGTCGCCCTGCTTCCCTACCTGAAGGAACAGGCGATCTCCATCACCCACCACCGCTTCGGCAACCCGTCGCGACTGGATCTGGACATCGTCCAGGAGCACCTGGCCCGCTGAGGCCCGAACACGAAACCGGGCGCCCACCTGAGGGTGGGCGCCCGGTTTGTTGGGTCTCGGGAGAGTCAGCGACGCAGGCCGAGGCGGGCGATCAGCTCGCGGTAGTGCTCGACGTCGTTCTTCGCGACGTAGTTGAGCAACCGGCGACGCTGACCCACCATGAGCATGAGGCCACGACGTGAGTGGTGGTCACCCTTGTGCTCCTTGAGGTGCTCGGTCAGGTGCGCGATCCGCTTGCTCAGCAGGGCGATCTGCACGTCCGGAGAGCCGGTGTCCCCCGGGACGGTCGCGTACTCTTCGATGGTCTTCTTCTTCTCTGCAGCATCCATCTAGGGATCCCTTCTCTCGCTGCACGGCGCTCCGGTCGCGGGTGCTGCTGGAGCTCTTCGTGGTCCGTGGCCGGTGATACGGCAACCTGACAACACTAGCACGGTCCCGGCTGGCCTCCCATTCCAGCGGTGCCGCCCCCATCAGTTCCTCCCGGTCAGCCGAGCCACCCCTCACCGGGTGCGTGTAGGCTGATCCAGAACAATGTCTGCTTCTTCAACAGGGGGGAATCCTCATGGCAATCACGGTACGACGGGCGATCGAGGCCGACCTGCCTTCCCTCCGTGAGAATGAGGCCCGTCCGGACCTCGGCCTGGTCGATGTCCATTTCAAGGCGCAGGAACAGGGCAAGCTCATTTATGCCGTGGCCTTGGACGACGACGAAATGCTGGGCACCGCACTGCTGGACCTTGAGGCCGAGGACGATTACCCGTGGCTCCCCGAGTTGCGCAACATGTGGGTCTACCCGGACAAGCGGCGTCGCGGCGCCGGCCGGGCGTTGTCCGAATGGCTCGAGCAGCAGGCACGCGAGGCTGGCCACCCGGCGGTCTACCTGGCGGTGGATCCCAACAATGAGAAGGCCGTGCCGCTCTACGTCTCGCTCGAATACCACCCCACCGGCGAGCACCTGCTGGTGGACGTGCCGGAAGTACCCCAGGTGGGCGATGAGCAGGAGCCCAGCAACCATTACGCGGTCTACAAGAAGTCGCTCACTGCAAGCTGACGTTACCCTCGCGGGCCGTCCAACGTTCCAGCGCTCGCCGCGCCTCCTGCACGTCCCTTTCCATTTGCTGGATCAGGGCCTCGACTCCTTCGTACTTCACCTGGCCGCGCAGACGCGCCACGAACTCCACCCGGATCTCGGTGCCGTAGAGGTGCAGGTCGTCCCGTCCGATCACGTGCGCCTCCACCCGGCGGTCCACCCCGTCGAAGGTGGGGTTGGAACCCACCGAAATAGCGGATGGGTGGCGCGTGCCTTCCTCGTCGACCAACCAGCCGGCATAGACGCCGTCTGCCGGCACGGCGTTCTCCCGCTGGACCGGAAGGTTGGCCGTGGGGAAGCCCATCTCACGGCCACGCTGGTCACCCACCACCACCACCCCGCGGAAACGAAACGGGCGCCCCAGGTGTTCCGCGGCCAGTTCCACTTCCCCGGACTCCAGGGCCCCGCGGATCAAGGTGGAAGCCGTGACTTCATCGTGGACGGTGGCCAGGTCCAGCGGCTGGACCTCGAAGACGCCCGCACCCAGACGTTCCAGGTCGGCAACGCAGCCGGCCGCGCCCTTGCCGAATCGGAAGTTCTCGCCCACCGTGACCCGCGCGGGCGCGAGCGGGGTGACGAACCGCTCGATGAACTTCTCGGGGCTGAGCTCGGCGATGTCATGGGTGAACTGGATCACACGCACTTCGTCGGCCCCTGCCTCGCGCAACAGTTCGATGCGCGTTGCCAGATCCGTCAGCAGCGGTGGCGCCTTGTCGGGACGCAGCAACGTCAGCGGATGCGGCCAAAACGTGAGCACCACGAGGGGAAGGTCGGTACCGTGCTTGGCATGGCGCAACAGTGTCCGGTGGCCCTCGTGGACCCCGTCGAAGTTGCCGATCGCCACCACACAGCTTTTCGTCACCCGGTCAGGCTACCGCAGCCGTTCACGAGCCAATCAACACAGCGAGCGGCCGGGAACCACCCTCGGCCGGTTGGTAGAGCGCCAGCAGCTCGCCGGAAGGGCTGATGAGGCCGGTGGGGTGTCCGGGGACCTGGGTCGCGAGGGGCCGGCCGTAGCCGACGTCGCGCGCCTGGTCCTCGTCGAGTTGCACGACGGGGAAGCTGAGACGGGCCGCATCGGCCATCCCCATCATGGGGGGCGCCTCCTCCCCCAGCACGGTGGCCATGGAGAGGTCGTAGTTGCCGATCCGGGTACGTCGCAGCGCGGTCAGGTGCCCCCCAACACCGAGGCTCGCCCCCAGGTCGCGGGCGAGGGCACGGATGTAGGTGCCACTGGAGCAGTCGACGTCCATCTCAACGTCAAGGCATGCCCCGTCGGGGTTGGTCTCCAGCACGTCGAGGCGCGAGACCTCCACCTCCCGCGCCTTCAGTTGCACGTCCTCGCCGGCACGAACCCGCTGGTACGCACGTTTCCCGTCCACCTTGATGGCCGAGACCGAACTGGGTACCTGGCGGATTCTGCCGCGGAGGGGCTGACAAGCCGCATCGACATCGGCGAAGCCCAGGCGGCTGGCGTCCGCCACGCCAGTGACCTCGCCATCCGCGTCGTCGGTACTGGAAGACTGCCCCAGCCGCACCGTGGCACGGTAGGACTTGTCGTGCAGGGCTAGATGCCCCAGCAATCGGGTGGCACGGTTCACACCCAGGATCAGCACGCCGGTGGCCATGGGATCAAGGGTGCCGGCGTGGCCGATCTTCCTGGTGCCCAGCAGGCGTCGCAATCGGGCTACAACATGATGGGAGGTGACCGCCGACGGTTTGTCGACGATCACCACCCCTGATTCATCGGTCACTGACCGTCGTCGTCCCGCGGCTTGCGGTACGGGTCATCCCCCGCTGCGTAGGGCCGGCCCTCGCGGGCCGCAGCCGCCGCCGCGTCGTTCGCCTGCACGCGGGCGAGCAGGTCCTCGATGTGGGCCGCCGATTCCTCGGTGGCATCCAGCACGAACGTCAGCGAGGGCGTGAACCGGATGCCGAGTTGTGAGCCAAGGTGGCTGCGCAGCATCCCCTTGGCCGACTCGAGCGCCTCTGCCGTTCCCTCACGGGCACTTTGGTCGCCCATCACCGTGTAGAACACGGTGGCGTCGCGATTGTCACCGGTCAGCCGCACCTCCGTCACCGTCACGAACCCTTTGCGGGGGTCCTTGACGCGACGGTCGATGGCCTCGGCCAGGATGTGCTGGATTTGGTCGGCCAGCTTGGCGTTGCGTGGGTTGGACATTAATTCTCCTCTGCACTCAGGTGCGCTCGCGCTCGACCATCTCGAAGGTTTCGATGACGTCGCCCACCCTGATGTCGTTGAAGTTCGTCAGGGTCAGACCACACTCGAAGCCCTCACGGACCTCGGTTGCGTCGTCCTTCTCCCGGCGCAGCGACGAGATGGAGGTCTCGGAGACCACCACGCCGTCACGCAGCAGGCGCGCCTTGCTGTTGCGCCTGATGACACCGTCGATGACCATACAACCGGCGATGTTACCGAACTTCGAGCTGCGGAAGATCTCGCGGATCTCCGCCTGGCCGAGGACCGCTTCGGCGTAGATGGGCTTCAGCATGCCCTTGAGAGCAGCCTCGATCTCATCGATGGCCGAGTAGATGACCGAGTAGTACCGGATGTCGACGTTCTCGTTGTCCGCCATCTTCGCGGCGTGCGCGGTGGCACGAACGTTGAAGCCGATGATGACGGCATCCGAAGCGGCTGCCAGCGAGACGTTGGTCTCGGTGATGGCACCCACGCCGCGGTCGATGACACGCAGCGAAACCTCTTCGCCAACGTCGATCTTGGACAATGCGTCCTCGAGCGCCTCGACCGAACCAGCGCCGTCGCCCTTGAGGATGAGCAGCAGTTCCTGCGTCTCGCCCCTCTCCAACTGCTCGAACAGCTGGTCCAGCGTCTTGCGACGGGACCCGGCAGCCTGTGCGGCTGCGCGCATCCGCGCCCCGCGCTTGTCCGCGATCTGGCGGGCCATGCGGTCATCCTCGACAACCAGGAAGTTGTCGCCGGCGCCGGGCACCGAGGTCAGGCCGAGCACCTGCACGGGCATGGACGGCGGAGCCTCGTCGATGGCTTCACCCTGGCTGTTGATCAGCGCACGGACACGGCCGTGGGCCGAGCCCGCGACGATGGAGTCGCCGATGCGCAGGGTACCGCGGTGGACCAGGACGGTGGCCACGGGGCCGCGACCCTTGTCCAGGTGCGCCTCGATGGCCACACCCTGGGCGGGCATGTCCGGGTTGGCGCGCAGGTCCAGTGCGGCGTCAGCGGTCAGGACGATGGCTTCGAGCAGCTCCTCGAGCCCCAGCCCGGTGAGGGCGGAGACGTCCACGAACTGGGTGTCGCCGCCGTAGTCCTCGGGCACGAGTCCGAATTCGGAAAGCTGGCCGCGGACACGTGTCGGATCTGCGGTGTCCTTGTCGATCTTGTTGACCGCCACGACCACCGGCACGTCGGCGGCCTTGGCGTGGTTCAACGCCTCGATGGTTTGCGGCATGACACCGTCATCCGCAGCCACCACCAGCACGGCGATGTCCGTCGACTTGGCACCTCGGGCTCGCATGGCGGTGAACGCCTCGTGACCCGGGGTGTCGATGAGGGTGATGCGTCGCCTCTCCTCGTCCACCTCGGTCTCCACCTGGTAGGCACCGATGGCCTGCGTGATGCCACCGGCCTCCTTCGCCACCAGGTTGGTGTCGCGCAGCGCGTCGAGCAGCTTGGTCTTTCCGTGGTCGACGTGACCCATGACAGTGACCACCGGCGGACGGGACTCGAGGTCCTCCTCCGTGCCGGCGTCCTCTCCGAAGTCGAGGTCAAAGCTTTCCAGGAGCTCGCGGTCCTCGTCCTCGGGCGAGACCACCTGGATGTTGTACTCGAGCTCGGCGCCCAGCACCTCCAGCGTGTCATCGGCCACGGACTGCGTGGCAGTGACCATCTCGCCGAGGTGGAACAACACCTGGACCAGTGCAGCCGCGTCGACGCCGATCTTCTCGGCGAGGTCGGTCAGCGAGGCGCCACGACGGAGACGGACGATCTCGCCGCCACCCTTGCGGACGCGCACACCGCCGATCGACGGTGCCTGCATCTCGTCGAACTCTTGCCTGCGCTGCTTCTTGGACTTGCGGCCGCGTCGCCCACCGGCGCCACCACGACCGAACGCACCCATGGTGCCGCCGCGGCCACGACCCCCGCCGCGCCCACCGCCACCGGGGGGACCCATCGGCGGTCCACCGAAGCCGCCGCCGCCACCGGGACCACCGGGGCCGCCAGGACGGGCGCCGCCAGGACGACCGCGACCACCACCAGGACCACCACGACCACGCGCGGGTGCCTGCTGGCCCAGTTGGCTGGACTGCTGCTTCGGCATCATCGCGGGGTTGGGTCGGGGCATGCCGGGCAGGCCGCCGGTGCCGCCGGGACGGGGCATCCGGTCACCACCGGGTGCGCCGGGACGTCCACCTTCCCGACGGGGGGCACCCTCACGCCCCTCGGGACGTGGGCGACGCTGCTGCGTTCCCATCCCCTGGGCGGGGGCGAACGGGTTGTTGCCGGGACGCGGGGCACCAGGACGGCGAGAGCCACCTGCGGGCCGTGGCGTCGGGGCACCAGGACGCGGTGCACCACCGGCAGCAGGGGTGCCACCGGGCTTGGGCGCGCCACCAGGCCTGGCAGCGGGCGTCGGTGTCGGCGGCTTCGGGGACGCTGGCTTGGGGCCGGGACGGGCACCGGGCCTCGGGCCCGCGGGAGCGCTCGGGGCGGGAGGCTCGGACGACGACGGTGCACCCGGCGTCGCCACGGGGCCTGCTGGCTTGCTGTCTTCATCTGCGGGCGCCGGCTCCGCAGTCTTTGGGGCGGCGGCAGGCTTGGGCGCTGCCG